>JAJQGP010000137.1 GCA_021200475.1 Lachnospiraceae bacterium | reverse complement strand
ATGCGACAGGATTTGAACCTGCGACCTCTGCGTCCCGAACGCAGCGCTCTACCAAGCTGAGCCACGCATCGTTATTTTGTTCCCCCGCTGTTTTCAGCTTGTTCATTATATCATCGAGTTTTTAAAAATGCAAGAACTTTTTTAAATTTATTTGCTCTCCCGGCACGTTTTTTTTGACTGTTTTTCTGACGCGTTGTTTCCGACCTATGCCTTCTGTCTTGTTTTTAGGGATGTTTTCCGGACTTTATTCCAGGTGTCGCTCTTCAGCGCTTTTTTCTTTCATTGCTTTTTGACTGCTTTTTCGCTGCTCCGCGGCTGCAAAAAAAGATACCATAAGGTGCTTCAATATTTTCAGGCCTCCCACCGCCCGGACGCGCCGCATGGCAGAACCAGACCGCTCTCACGCACTGGGAGACCGATCTCCTGCGCTTCTACGCGACCGCCACGATCTTTTAGTTCTGTCGCAATCAGGTATGTCAGCACGGCGGGCGCAAGGCCAGTCGTATAGGAATTAACCAGGAAGAACAGCGGCTGGTCGCTGAGCAACCTTGCGCATTCACGTATGAATGGATGAATCGAATCTTCGATCTTCCAGATCTCTCCTTTGGGGCCGCGACCATAGGATGGCGGATCCATAATAATGCCATCGTAATGATTTCCGCGCCGAATCTCGCGCTCTACAAATTTCATACAGTCGTCAACAAGCCAGCGGATGGGCGCGTCGGACAGGCCGGATGAGGCAGCATTTTCTTTTGCCCAGGAGACCATGCCTTTGGAGGCGTCTACATGGGTGACCTGTGCACCTGCTGCCGCGGCGGCCAGGGTTGCACCGCCTGTGTATGCAAACAGATTCAATACTTTGATTGGGCGATTTGCCTGGCAAATCTTCGCGGAAAACCAGTCCCAGTTCACTGCCTGTTCCGGAAAAAGGCCGGTATGCTTAAAGGCAAATGGCTTCAGCCAAAAAGTCAGTTCCCGATAACGGATGCTCCACTGTGCGGGCAGATCGAAAAATTCCCATTCGCCGCCGCCTTTTGAGCTGCGGTGATAATGCGCGTTCGGCTTTTTCCAGCCGCGATGATGGCGCGGGGTATCCCAGATCACCTGCGGATCCGGACGTACAAGCAGGTAATTTCCCCATCGCTCCAGTTTCTCTCCTCTTGAGGTATCAATCACTTCATAGTCTGTCCATTGACTGGCTGTCCACATATTGGTCTCCCGTTTCGTTATCGTATTTTGTAATTACTGGTTGTCGTTTTCCTACTATAACAAAATTCTCGGTTCTTTTCAATTCCTTACATAAAAAAATGACCTGATAATTCTTTAAGGTAACATGGCAGACCCGCGCCAGAACAGTAACCAGAGATTGCATATGTTCCCAAATAAGACCTTTTGTAATATTGAATTTCCACTTGAATCTGCTATACTGTAAATTATAGGTAAAGATTATGTAAATCTTTGATTAAGCAGTTCGAAAGGTCAGGTAGATTTTCATGGAATATTTCTGGTATATCCTTGCGGCTATCGGCGCCGGCGTTGGTACCGGGCTGGCGGGGTTGTCTGCGGCGACGGTGATGGTGCCGATTCTGATTGTGCTGTGTCCGTCATTTAGCGGAGAATACGGACCTTATCAGGCAACGGCGATTGCGCTGGCCTCGGATATCCTCGGTTCGGCGGTCACCTCCGCGACCTACGCGAAGAATAAAAAAATCGACCTGAAGCATGGTTGGATCATGCTGGCCTGCATCGTTTCCATGAGCACGCTTGGCAGCTATGTCGCCTATCTGGCGGGGAATCAGGTGCTGGGCGGGTTTACCCTGTTTCTCACATTCTGTATCGGGATCCGTTTTCTGGTGAAACCGGATACTTCTAAAAGTGATGCAGAAAATACCAATGTGAAGCTGGGTGCGAAGGAGATCGCGATTTCCCTGTTTTTCGGCCTGACGATTGGCTTTGGCACCGGATTTGTCGGCACCGGCGGCGGCATGATGATGCTGGTTGTGTTTACTGCTTTTCTCGGCTATGAGCTGAAAACCGCAGTCGGCACGAGTACCTTTATTATGACGTTTACCGCTCTTATCGCCTTTGTCAGCCATACGCTGATTCACCCGGCGATTGTCCTGGAGCGCTGGAATGTCCTGATTCTTTGTATTGTTATAGCCACCTTATCGTCAAAGTTTTCCGCACAGTTTGCCAACCGGGTCAGCAACCGCACGGTTGGCCTGGTCACGGGCGCAGTTCTGACAGTACTCGGCGCAACCATGATTTATCTGAATTATTTCCGTGACACGCAGCTGCCGGCACCTGTTACGGAGGTCCTCCATACCCTCGCAGCACTGTTTCTGTTTCTCATTGCTGCGGTCATGATCGCACTGTTTTGTTTTGGCGTGCTCGGCGTCACCGGGGAGCTCCGGAGAAAATTTCTGCATATGATTGCCTTTCTGACAACGCCCGTCATGGCGCTCTCGCAGGAACACTGGTATGCTGTGACGATCGTCGCGCTGCTCTTTGCGGGCATTGTCTACCCGATTCTCTGCCTGCTCGAAAAGAAACGGTTTTACCGTGAGCTTTTCCAGGAACGTGAGCACGGCGAGATCAAAAAAAGCCTGCTGCTGCTGTTTTTCCTGGAAGCGGCTCTGGTCACTGTTTTCTGGGGGATTTTGGGTTCAAAAGAAACGGTTATCCTCGCAATTCTGGTGTGGGGATTTGGCGATGGAGCAGCTGCCCTCGTCGGGAAACGCTTCGGAAAGCACAGAGTAAACTGGCGCATCGCGGATCAGCATAAAACCTTCGAGGGCAGCGCAGCGATGGCGTGCGTGGATGTCCTCATCCTTCTGATTGGTCTGCCGGTTGTCGGTGTTTCATGGCTGACCGCTATCCCTGCTGCAGTCGCCATCGCTCTCGTATCCGCACTCGTTGAGCTGGCATCCAGGCACGGATATGATACGGTCAGTGTACCGGTCGCGGCGGCGGTGATGATATTTTTAACATTGCAGATATAATGTAAAAATATGTATCCATTATATAAAATCTCAGAGTTTGCTTCAGCAGAACGGATGGTGTTATGCCTTCCGTTCCATTTTTTGTTCTATTTCTTTTTTGTTTTTTTGAAAAACATCATTTTTCACAAGACCAATTACCCTTCCCGCCTGCCATTTTCTACATTCCGGGCAGGCACTTCTGTCTTGACTTTTTCTAAAAACCCTGTATCATAGAATTTACGCAACATCTGGTAGCGTTTTGCTTATTTATATACTATATCATGTGTTGCATTCTATTTTGCTCATGTAGGCAGGCAAGAGACTTTTTCCCGATTGAAGAAACGCCTGTAACCGTAGGGTTTTGGCATATCTGCTCAGGGAAAGGGTTTCTTTTTCTTCACTATATGTGATGTTTCATTGACCGTTTTTCTCATTCCCTGAATGGCAGATGCACAGCAGGCATATTGTCCGGGAAAATACCAGTTATGATTCATGGATGCTCTGACACTCGCTGTCAGGAAGCGCTAAAACATGGTTCGCATATGTTTCTTTCATCGTATAGAGTTTGATTCCGGTGTATCCGGGTGAGGAGGTAGCAGATGAGTCAGGCAACAAAAGCAAATGTCATCAAACGTAGCGGCGAAGAAGTCACCTTTGGCAAAACGAAGATTGAGAACGCTGTGCGCAAGGCAAATAACAGTGTAGAGAAGATCCACCAGCTGAACGACTACCAGATTTCGGCGGTGGCTGATAAGATTGCAAAGAAAGCGCTGGAGTCTTCTCACGCGCTGAATGTGGAGGATATTCAGGATCTGGTGGAAACGGGCATCATGGAGATGCGCGGCTATGAGGTAGCGCAGAAATACGTGCGCTACCGCTACAAACGTGAGATTTCCCGCAAGACAAACACGACAGACAACAGCATTCTGTCTCTGCTGGATCAGATCAATGAAAACGCGAAGCAGGAAAACTCAAATAAAAATCCGACCATTAACTCCACGCAGCGGGATTATATGGCGGGCGAGGTGAGCAAGGATCTGACCATGCGTGTGCTCCTGCCGGAAGAGATCGTACAGGCACACGAGGAAGGCATCATTCATTTTCACGATTCCGATTATTATGCGCAGCGGGAACACAACTGTGACCTGATCAATCTGGAGGACATGCTGCAAAACGGCACCGTGATCAGCGAAACTCTGATTGAGAAGCCGCACAGCTTTTTTACAGCCTGCAATGTGACGACCCAGATCGTCGCCCAGGTGGCGAGCAACCAGTACGGCGGCCAGTCGTTTTCTCTGGCACATCTGGCCCCGTTTGTCGATATCAGCCGTCAGAAGCTCCGCAAAAAAGTGATTGAGGAACGCGAGATCTGCGGCGAATCTCTGGATGAGGAAATCATTTCCATGATCACAGAACGCCGCCTGAAGGACGAGATTACCAGCGGCATCCAGACGATCCAGTACCAGCTGATCACCCTGATGACCTGCAACGGGCAGGCTCCGTTCGTGACGATGTTTATGTATCTGGATGAGGTGCCGGATGGTCGGACGCGCGACGACCTGGCGCTGATCATCGAAGAGGTGATGCGTCAGCGGATGCAGGGCGTAAAAAACGAGAGCGGCGTGTGGATTACGCCAGCTTTCCCGAAGCTGATTTATGTCCTTGATGAGGATAACATCACGGAAGATTCCAAATACTGGTATCTGACCGAGCTGGCCGCCGAATGTACGGCGAAGCGTATGGTGCCGGACTATATCTCCGCGAAGATGATGCGGAAGCTGAAGCGAGGCAATGTCTACACCTGCATGGGCTGCCGTTCCTTCCTGACTGTGGAAGATTCTCAGCGGAACCCGGACGGCAGCTACAAATTCTATGGACGGTTCAACCAGGGCGTCGTCACAATCAACCTGGTAGACGTGGCCTGCTCCTCTGAGGGCGATATGGACCGCTTCTGGGAAATTCTCGATGAGCGGCTGGAGCTTTGCCACCGTGCCCTGCGTTGCCGTCATGAGCGCCTGCTCGGCACCGTTTCTGACGTTGCCCCGATCCTGTGGCAATACGGCGCGCTGGCGCGCCTTAAAAAGGGCGAGAGGATTGATAAGCTGCTGTACAATGGCTATTCGACGATTTCGCTTGGGTATGCCGGTCTCTATGAGATGTGCGTACGCATGCTCGGCAAATCGCACACCGATCCGGAAGCACGCCCGTTCGCGATGGCAGTTATGCAGAAGCTGAACGACAAATGCGCCGAATGGAAAGCTGCGGAAAACATCAGCTACTCCGTATATGGCACGCCGATGGAATCCACCACCTACCGCTTCGCAAAGCTGCTGAAAAAGCGCTTTGGCATCATCCCCGGCGTGACAGACAAAAACTATATCACGAACAGTTATCACGTCCATGTAACGGAGGAGATCGATGCCTTCAGCAAGCTGAGCTTTGAAGCTCCGTTCCAGGAACTTTCTCCGGGCGGTGCGATCAGCTACGTGGAAGTACCGAATATGCAGAACAACATCCCGGCAGTGCTCTCGGTAATGAAGTTTATCTACGACAACATCATGTACGCCGAGCTGAATACAAAGAGCGACTACTGCGACTGCTGCGGCTACAACGGCGAGATCAAAATCGTCGAAGACGAAGCCGGCAAGCTTGTCTGGGAATGCCCGAACTGCGGCAATCGTGAGCAGGATAAGATGAGCGTCGCGCGCCGTACATGCGGCTACATCGGCACTCAGTTCTGGAACCAGGGGCGCACCCAGGAGATCAAAGACCGGGTACTGCATCTGTAAATGACGGTCCGGAAGGAAAGTCCGGAAGGTTTTCTTATAAGAAAGAGACACTCACTTGCTGCGGTGTGCGGAATGGAAGCACAGTGTTCTCGTTTTTCAGAAAACATCCTGTAAGGAGCAAACAGATGAATTTCGGAACGATCAAAAAATATGACATCGCTGACGGCCCCGGCGTCCGGGTCTCTCTTTTCGTGTCGGGCTGCCGCCATCACTGCAAAGGCTGCTTCAATGCCGAGACCTGGAGCTTCGACTATGGCCGGCCTTTCACCGCTGACACCGAAAATGAGATTCTGGAGGCTCTCGCGCCCGATTATATTCAGGGTTTTACTGCCCTTGGCGGCGAGCCGTTTGAACCGGAAAATCAGCCGGTGGTCGCCGCCCTCATGAGAAAAATCCGGGAGCGCTATCCCAGGAAGGATATCTGGTGCTACACTGGATATCTGTATGATGTCGATCTGATTCCCGACGGCTGCGTTTTCACCGACGTCACACGCGAAATGCTCTCTTACATTGATGTACTTGTCGATGGAGAATTCATCGAAGCGGAAAAGGACATCTCGCTGCAGTTTCGCGGCAGCCGGAACCAGCGGATCATCCATCTGAATGTTTACGGGACAGTTTGAAGCCTTTTATGTACAACAGAATACTGAATGGAAAAGCGGAGGTACACCCCTCCGCTTTTCCATTCAGTATTCTGTTTACACCGATCCAGATTTCGGATCGACTTCACTTTTCCAGATATCCATATACCACTGCCGCCAACGCTCCGCCGATGAGCGGGCCAACAATGAAAATCCACACCTGCGCAAGCGCTGTGCCGCCTGCAAAAATAGCCGGCATCAAGCTTCTCGCCGGGTTCACGGATGTGCCGGTCAGAGCGATGCCGAGAATATGTACCAGCGTCAGCGTCAATCCAATGACCAGACCAGATACTGCCGTGTTTTCCACCTTGCTGGTTACTCCGATGATTGTGATCACAAAAACAAAGGTAAGCACGATCTCAACCAGTAATGCAGCCGGAACAGAACCATTCGTCCATCCGGCCTGAATCTGGTTCGCGCCAAATCCGCAGTCAAATCCGAACACAATCCCCAGTATCACACAGCCAACCGCTGAACCGATCACCTGCGATACTACGTAGCCAACAAAATCCTTAACGTCCAGCTGACCGCGAATCAGCATCGCGATGGAAACCGCCGGGTTGATATGACAGCCCGAAATGTTTCCGATGCTGTACGCCATCGCGACAATCACAAGACCGAACGCAAGCGCTGTCAGCAGATAGCCGCTCCCTGCCTCGCTGGAACAGCCGACCGCCACTGCCGTACCACAGCCGAACGTGACGAGGACACAGGTACCGATTGCTTCCGCAATGTACTTCTTGATGTTTTCCATAATACACCTCCATAAATGCTGAATCCTATACTGCTCCGCATATTTTCCTTTCTATGCGAAAACGGTAAATCATAATGGTTATAGATTCAGTATAACGACCCTCATGGAAAAAGTCAACGCTCTAACATGCGAAAGTATGACAAAAAATATATGAATTGCTGCAACGCTTACACAGCATCCTTCCTGCTGCCTCTAAAATAGCAGCACAGAATCCACGCATATCCTGCAAGCAGGCATAGCTGCCCCGCTGTGAACGACAGCCAGGCGCCCGCGATCCCAAAACGCGGTACCGCAAACAGACCGCAGAGGATTCCGACTGCCAGTCCGATCACGTAATTAACAAGAATCTGCCTCTGCTTACTCAGAATCACCATAATATAATACAAAAGCTGGTTAATCGCGAGCAGCCCGCCGGAAAGTACAAACAGGAGCATCATTGTACGGTACGCATAAAGATCCTGTCCGAAGAATATCTGAAAAAGCGGCGCTCCGACCAGCCACATGCCAAACCCGCACACAAGGGCAAATACAGCAACCGCACCCGCATGCATGGCAAACAGGGGGCGAAACCCTTTTCTCTCTTCCAGGAGCACCTGCGAATAGCGGGCGTAAAACGGTTTAAAAATAAATTGACCCAACAGGTTAATGACATACGTCGGCATAAACAGAAGACTGTACGCCCCCTGGAGATCATCGGACAGATAATAATTGATCAGATATTTCGGACAGTTGATAATCAGAAGAGAGCCCAAAACACTGAGACACAGAGGAAATACTTCTTTGAGCAGATTTCCCGTCTGCTCCGGCTCGGGAGCATACCCTGAATCGCGGTATTTTTTTTCATATCTTAAAATCCACCACAGCGTCACTGCAATGTCGACCAGCAGCATCCACGCACAGGCTGTGACAACGGATCTGCCCAGCAAAACTGCTGCCAGAAAAGCGACTGTCGACAGAAGATAACGGAAAAACAACGACTTTCCGGACAGATCCAGACGATTATTCTGAAAGAGCATCGCCTGATACAGTTCTGCAAAGGAGTTCACCAGCATAAAGCCTGTCAGAAGAAGCGTATAATTCCTGGTTGCTGTTCCCGCATGCATCACAGCAAGTGTAATTACACAGACAATCGCTGCCAACAGAGTACTAAAAAGCTTCGTCCAGAAATAATGTGTAAAATGATAGCGATGTCCATAGTCCAGCATCTGCCGGTCATTCGCTCCGAAAAGAGCCAGCGAATACAGAATCTGCGCAGTCGTAAGCGCCAGGGTAAACTGCCCCAGATCCCCCAGATCAAAGAAGTTCGACACCAGCATACTCAGCACGACCGTATTGGCCGACATCATGCCGCTCCCCATCATATTCCAGAAAGCGCCGCCGCGTCCGGAGTCCTCTTTTTCCGTCATAATGGCTGCCCGCTGGTTTTCCGAATCCGATCTGCGTTTACGTCTCATTTGCATTCCTCCGAAACCAATATCCGTCCCCACCCGGGGCGACATCCCACACTCCGTGCGGGATAAGTCCTCGCCGGGGCGGCATTTCTGTCCATCACGTTCCCACGATATACTGCGCAAACACATACACCAGAATCCACAAATTCAGCAATCCGGTCCCAAATACGAGATATTTACGCACAACACTTTTTACCTCTACCAGGCGCGATTGCAGCAGCCAGATGGCCGGGATCAGCAGTGGGATAAAATAGCGTCCCTGCACACCGGCGACATAATCATAGGACATCGGCGTCCAGCTCACCGTCATAACCAGAATCGTAGCAAAGACACAGCCCGCGCACAAAAATGCGACCCACAGCTTTTTCCCGAAACCGATCTGGGCTGCTTCCGAGCGCTCATCCCTGATATTGACCGCCAGAAGCAGCATCACGAAACTGGCTACCGCGTACACCTGCGGAACATCGACATCCAGCCATCCCAGCTTTGAACCGATCATCGTAAAAAAGTAATAATCCATCATCTTGACTACTGTGCGGGCCAGTATCAGGATGTATTCTCCCATATGAGTGATTACCCAGGAGATCGTGTAACCTTCTTCGTCTATCCAGCTCAGCATATTCACACTGACACTTTGCTCTGCCATCTTTCGAAGCGTCGAGTCCGCACTCACCAGGCTGATAATGACCATAATCACACAGGTTACCGCCAGAGGTATCCCAACCGCAAAAAGCTTCTTCTTCCAGGCCTCTTTTTTCGTCTCACCCAGCCGCTCCCAGGGAACCAAGAAAATAAGAAGGAGCAGAGGAATGTACACCATCTTCGATGGGGCCATCAGAATCCCGTAAACCACACACAGCCGATAATCTCTCTGGCTGACCTTCTCCGCAGACCTGACCATGCACATCACCTGCACCACAAAGAGCGCGACAAATCCAAATGTCATCACATCATAGGAATAGGACGCAGCCATGTGCAGCGTCATCGGCATCATCGCAATGGCAAAGAGCGCCGTCCTGCCAAACGGGATTTTTTTCATCAGGAACCGCAGCACTGCCGTAAAGAAAATCAGGTTTGCCAGCCGTCCCATCAGGAATGTCATGGTGCCGCTCATGTGAAGCATCCGCGCAAGGGCAATTCCGATCCCCGGCACGATATAAGAGAAAATCGCATTTGTCACCATCGCCCCGTCCGCAATCACATAACTCGGATCACTGGCAAAAAAGCGAAACTCCTCCGTGACCTGCATATAGTATTCCGAGCTGAGTGCTTCCTCATCCAGGCCATACAGCACAAAATCTTCCGCGCGCATCAGCAGCCGGTCGCCGCTCGTAAGGCCGGTCTTCCCCAGCAACAGATTCGACACACGGTAGGCGGACGCAAAATGTGATGGCTCATCCGGCGACACATAAGGCAGGAAAACCAGCAGATAAGCCAGCCCCATCAGGAAAAACAGGGCAATATAGATATTTAAAAATGAGATACTGTCTTCCCGCACATTCAGGACATACTTCTGATAGAGCAAAGCGGCCAGAATCGTCTCAGCCACAGCAAATACAAACGGGAACTGGAAACGGATCAGACCGGCGATTTCCGGCATCTCCTCCGACCCATCGATCCATTCAAACGCGATAAACAGGCAGAAGACCAGAATCCCCGCCCAGAAGAGGATCCGGCTCCCCGAAATCTTGCCTCTGCCCTTTTCCGGTACAGGCGCATTGTCTTTGGCAAAAAGAAGGCGCAGCTGATATGCCACGATCGCGCTGCAAAGGCTGATCATCGCAATCCAGATCTGGGAATAATCCCTTCCTGTCAGGTGAAACAGAAGATAAGCTGCCAGATTCCCCGCCAGAATAGCCCCCGCCAGAGTCAGCAGCAACGCATTGATCTCTTTTTTGTTTTTCAGATAATACCCGGCGAACTGCATTACCCAGGGCGCACAGTACAGGATCCCTTCCGCCAGCGCAAACACCGCAGCAAACGTAATCAGCCACCGCTGGAGCATGGACGCTTTTTCCAGGCTGTATTCCTGTACCGGCGTCTCATTGGAAATCCGGATATCCGCTATCGTATAATCCTCATCAATATCAATGCGCAGCTTTGCCACCGAGTATCCGAGTTCTTCCGGAATTTCAAAGATCACACTGGTTTCCTCCCGCGGAAGTGTGACTTCTACGGAACATTCATCCTCATAGCTGCCTTCTTCGTTCGGATAAAAAAGCACACAGGTCACATCATAGAGAAAGCCTTCTTCCAGAATGAGTTCAACCGTTCGGACATTGACGCTTGTCCCTTCTTCAAACGTCATGAGCAACTGCGGATCCGGATCCTCTTTTTCATCCTCTGGTTTTTCAAAGCATACATGCAGCCCGTCCAGAGTACAGTGTTTCGCGCGCAGGAAAACCTGATCCAGAATCGAGGTTCCATCCTCCGCCAGCGAAAGGTCCTCATAGTAGTCGGAAGAAATCGTATCCGGAATCGAAGAATCCGTAGAAAAAACCGCAGCGCAGCTGATCAGACACGCGCATAAAATACAAATGAGATGCAGAAAAATGCTGTTTCTTTTTTTCATCTGATGCATAAAAATCCTTACTCCCCATCCGGCCAGGCCAGTGAAATATATGGTATCATACCCCTTTGTCAGTTGAATTATGTGATTCAGACATCTGCTGCTTCCGCTGCTTCCCTGTACGAATCTTTTTCCATTCAGAAACCCGGAACGCTTTCCTGCCGGACAAAACGAGGAACAGGGGACTGCGGTCAAAAAAGCAAACGCGGCCCCCATCTGTTCTCACAAAAATCTGACGCAAACTATATACTTTCCGTATCCTTCCCACACTGCAGGTGTGAAATCCATACTCTTATTTATACCCAGGCCTTTACCTGCTCATACACGCCGTCGCCGTCAAGCTTGTATTTCGCAAGAAGCGCTGCTGCCGGACCGGACTCACCGAAGACATCCTGCATCCCAATCCGCAGTACCGGCGTCGGAGCCTTCGCGCAAAGGGTCTCGCAGACCGCGCCGCCAAGGCCGCCAATCACGGAATGCTCTTCTACCGTCACGATTTTGCCGGTCTTCTTCGCGCAGGAGACAACCAGCTCCTCATCAAGCGGCTTAATCGTATGGATATTGACCACCTGAGCGGAAATTCCGTCTGCGGCGAGCTTTTCCGCCGCTTCCAGAGCACTGTTCACACAAAGACCGGTCGCAATAATCGTCACATCTGTGCCTTCCTTCAACACAACGCCCTTGCCAATCTCAAACTTATAATCCGGGCGGTCATTGATCACCGGCACAGCCAGACGGCCAAAGCGCAGATAAACCGGGCCTTCGTACTCGTAAGCAGCCTTTACCGCCGCTCTTGCCTCCACGTCATCCGACGGGTTGATAATTACCATGCCCGGGATCGAGCGCATCAGCGCCATATCCTCATTCGCCTGATGGGACGCGCCGTCCTCACCGACCGAAATACCCGCATGCGTCGCACCAATCTTGACGTTCAGATGCGGATAGCCGATGGAGTTCCGCACCTGCTCAAACGCACGGCCGGAAGCAAACATAGCGAAGGTGCTGACAAACGGAACCTTGCCTGTCGTCGAAAGACCTGCCGCGATGCCCATCATATTCGCTTCGGCGATACCGCAGTCAATGTGGCGCTCCGGAAATACCTTTTTAAATGTGTCTGTCTTAGTCGCATTTGCGAGGTCGGCGTCCAGAACCAGGAGGTTGTCATGCTCTTTGCCGAGCTCCACCAGAGCGTTTCCATAGCTCTGTCTCGTAGCGATTTTCTTTACTTCTGACATAATGCTTCCCCCACTTTCTCCAGATCTGCCATCGCGATCGCGTATTCTTCATCGTTCGGCGCCTTGCCGTGCCAGCCAACCTGACCTTCCATGAAGGAAACGCCCTTGCCCTTCAGTGTCTTCATAATAATCGCAGTCGGCATACCCTTGACTGTACGCGCCTCAGCGAATGCATCCGCCAGCTGCTGCATGTCATTGCCGTCCGCCACGTTGATCACATGGAAATTAAACGCCTCAAACTTTTTGTCAATCGGATACGGGGAGCAGACATCCTCAAGCCTTCCGTCGATCTGCAGGCCATTGTTGTCCACGATCACGCAGAGGTTGTCCAGCTTACGGTGACCGGCAAACATGGCCGCCTCCCATACCTGGCCTTCCTCGATCTCACCGTCTCCAAGCAGCGTATACACACGGTAGGACTTCTGATCCATCTTGCCCGCGAGCGCCATGCCTACAGCCGCCGAAATGCCCTGGCCCAGGGAACCGGAGGACATATCAATGCCGTCGATGTGCTGCATACACGGATGTCCCTGCAGATGAGAGCCAAGATGACGCAGGGTCACCAGGTCTTCCACCGGAAAATATCCTCTGTGCGCCATCGCGGAATAATACCCCGGCGCATTATGCCCTTTTGAAAGCACAAAGCGGTCACGATCCGGATCCTTTGGATTCTTCGGATCAATATTCATCTCCTGAAAATACAGATACGTAAATACATCCGCAGACGAGAGCGATCCGCCCGGATGCCCTGCCTTCGCACTGTGCACTCCTGTCACAATGCCCTTGCGAACCTCGTTCGCCATTTTTTGAAGTTCAAGAATTGTCATAATGAATTCCTTTCTCAGATACCAGTGCTGTCCTCTCCGCTTTCCGAAAACCGCGGGAAGGGAACCGCCCATTCCGGATCAGTTCTGCCCGTAATATGCGTTTGCGCCGTGCTTCCTCATAAAATGCCTCTCTTTAATCGAGTCCGGAGCAGGTGTCACACGCGGGTTAATCAGCTCTGTACGGCAGGCCATCTTGGCCACCTCTTCCAGCACCACCGCATTGTGCACGGCTTCCGCCGCGTCCTTGCCCCAGGTGAACGGGCCATGGTTCGAACAGAGTACCGCCGGCACATAAACCGGGTTGATCCCACGCTCCCGGAATGTCTCAATAATCACAAGTCCGGTATTCTTCTCGTACTCACCGTTGATCTCCTCCGGTGTCAGACTTCTCGCACACGGGATCGGCCCATACATATAATCCGCATGTGTCGTGCCATAGCAGGGAATATCCCGTCCGGCCTGCGCCCATGACGTCGCCCAGGGAGAATGTGTATGCACCACACCTCCAAGCTCCGGGAAGGCTTTATACAGCTCCGCATGGGTCGGCGTGTCCGATGATGGCTTATAGCGGCCCTCGATCTTATTACAATTCAGATCCATGACCACCATATCGTCCGGCGTCAGCAGCTCATAGTCTACACCGCTCGGCTTAATCACGAAATATCCGCTCTCCCGGTCAAGACCACTCACATTCCCCCACGTATACGTCACCAGTCCGCGCTTCGGGAGCTCCATATTCGCCTCATAAACCTGCTTCTTCAGTTCTTCCAACATAAGAATAGATCCTCCTTCTCTTCTTAGATGTCTGTCCCTATCATACACGGTTTTCTCATTCAAGTCCAGATATTTTTTACGTTTGGTTGCCGGCAAACTGCGCCATATACAGTCCGTAATAAACTCCCTGCTTCTGAAGCAGCTCATCATGGGTCCCGGTCTCGACCACCCTGCCTTTGTCCATCACCACAATCACATCCGCATCCTGGATGGTCGAAAGCCGGTGGGCGATGATGAGACTGGTGCGGTTTTTCATCAGATTTACCAGCGCATCCTGAATTCCCTGCTCCGTGCGGGTATCCACCGAGGAGGTCGCTTCATCCAGAATCAGAATCTTCGGGTCGGCAATCACCGCCCTGGCGATGTTCAAAAGCTGCCTCTGGCCGTGAGAAAGGCTCGCCCCGGCCTGCTTCAGAACCGTCTGGTAGCCGTTCTTCATGCGGCGGATAAACGCGGCACAGTTGCCTGTTTCCGCTGCGTTGGCCATAGTCGCGTCGTCCGCATCCGGATTTCCATATTTGATATTATTCTCTATTGTATCAGAAAAAAGAACGGTATCCTGCAGAACGATCGCCGTATTGTGGCGCAGCCAGTCTCTTTTCAGGTCCATAATATTTTTCCCGTCGATGAGAATTTCACCGGAATCAAGCGGATAAAAACGCATCAGCAGGTTCACGACGGTCGTTTTTCCGCTGCCGGTCGCTCCGACCAGGGCAATTTTCTGTCCGGATTTCACCTCCAGATTAAAGTCGTACAGCACCTGTTTTCCCGGCAGGTAAGAAAAATTGACATGCCGGAAGGAAACATTTCCCTGCATATTCTCAATGATCTCTGTGCCGCTGTTATCCTCATCCGGCTGATCCATCAGTTCAAAAACTCGCTCCGCGCCTGCCACCGCAGTCTGCAGCGAACCGTACAGCTGCGCGATCTCATTGATCGGCCGCGAGAACTGCTTCGCGTAAATGATAAACGCGGAGATGACGCCGATGGTAATCATCCCCTGCAGAGCAAAATAACCCCCGAATGCCGCTACGATAACAAAACCAAGGGTGGAAATCGCATTCATCAGCGGTCCCATGCTCCCTCCGAGAATCTCTGCGCGGATACCTTCCTTTGTCAGGCTATCGGACAGCTCCCGGAACTCCTCCTTTGTGCGCTCCTGCCGATTGTAGGCAAGCACGGTGCGATAGCCGGAAATCATTTCCTCAGAATGTCCGTTCAGACGTCCGAGCGCGGCCGCGCGGCGACGATAAACAACGCGCATCTTTTTCGACATAAATCTCGTCACCAACACCGTCAGAATCACCGTCAGCATGGTGATCAGCGTCAGCTGCGGGCAATACCAGAACATGATCGCAACGGTGCCGATAATCGTCAGTACCCCGGAGAGCAGAGACGCCAGGCTCTGAGACACGGTGTTCGAAATGTTCTCAATATCGTTTGTCATGCGGCTCATTACATCCCCATTGGAATGCTGGTCCAGATAAGCGATCGGCAGATGATCGATCTTATAGAATAAATCATAGCGCATATGGCGCACAATGCTCTGGCTTAAACGCGCGGCCAGCAGGGTCTGCGCCAGGCTGAAAAGGCTGTTTGCCACAAATGCCAGCAGCAGCAAAAGCAGAACTGTACGGAATTCCTGCCACGAACGTTCCGTAATCGCGTCGATTGCCTGTCCCTGAAGCGAGGGTGTGATCAGAGAAGTAACGGTCACCGCCACGACCGCCAGCAGCAGACCAGTCAGCAGCCTTTTCGCCTGAATAAAATAGCGCGTCAGCCGCCCGATGGTCTCCCGCATGTTTTTCGGTTTTTCCACCTCCTGCCCCATCGGGGCACGGCGGCGCAGATCCACTTTAGGTGCGGAGGCCGCTCCCGCATTTCCATTATTTTCCGCCATTCTTCCGGCACCTCCTGTCTTTCCGGGCAATCCGGTTTTCTTCCGTCATCATGCCCCGATCTCTCCCTTCTTCAGCTGCGACCTGCAGATTTCCCGGTATACCTCCGAGTTTTGCAGGAGTTCTTCGTGTGTGCCGGACGCACAGATACGCCCGTTATCCAGCACAAGGATCCGGTCTGCCCCTTTGACAGAAAAAATCCGCTGTGCCACAATAATCCGCGTTGTTTTCGCAAATTCCCGGTTCAGCGCCTCATAGAGCGCCGCCTCCGTCTTCAGATCCAGCGCACTGCCGGAATCGTCAAAAATCAGAATTTCCGGATTTTTAAGCACCGCCCGAGCAATGGAAATACGCTGCTTCTGTCCGCCGGAAAGGGAGTGGCCACCTTCTGTCACCTGTGTTTCATAGCCATCCGCTGTACGCAGAATAAAGTCCTCCGCCTGCGCGATCCGGGCGGCACGGCTGACTGCCTCCATCTCCCGCACGTTACGGTCTGTATCCGACACAGTCATTTGCTTCTCCTGCCCGGAACCATTTGTCCCCTCTGGCGCTCCCGATGCACCGCGAATCGAACTCACTTCCTCTTCCTCGCTCCCCCAGAGAATATTTTCCCGTATACTTCTGGAAAAAAGCTCCGCCTTCTGCTGCACGATTCCGATCTTATCCCGCAGCTCCTGCATCGGATATGTCCGCACATTCTGCCCGTCCACCAGAACCTCTCCTTCTGTCGCGTCATAAAAGCGCGGAATCAACTGCACCAGACTGGTCTTGCCGCAACCGGTCGAGCCAATGACTGCGACTGTTTCCCCCTGCTTCACAGAAAACGAAATATGATCCAGAACCGGATTCTCCGGATCGTCCGGGTAGGCGAAAGAAACATCGCGGAATTCAATCTCACCTTTTCGATTCACGTCTGCCGCGCATGCCGTTCCTGCGCCCGTAAAACTGCTATCCTGCTGCGCCGCCTGCACTTTCGCGGCCATTTCAGGCATCCCGGTATCAGCCGGGTGCTTCTCTTTCTGAGCTTCTTCCGGTATCTCTTCCCTCTGCACAACAGGTGTATCCAGAACCTCCTGAATTCTCTTCCACGACGCCGACGCACGTGTGAAGGTCTGAAAAATATTCGCGAAAAACACAATGCGCATCAGAATCAGGGAGAGATACGTGATGGCCGCCATCGTCTGTCCCGGCGTAATGCTGCCGTCATGCTGTACCGTATAACCGCCGACATACAGAACGCCCACCACACACAGATTCAGGACGATATTTACCGCCGGATTCAGAAAAGCAAGAATCGTCTGCGCCTGAAGATTCGTGTCACAGAGAGAATTGTTTGCTTCCGAAAAATGCTCCAGCTCATACGCTTCCCTGACGTATGCCTTCACCACCCTGGCACCGGCAATGTTTTCCTGCATGACTGCATTCACCCGGTCAAGCTTCTGCTGAATCACCGTGTAGAGCGGCGACACCTTTTTCAGCGTAAACACGACAATCACCGTCACAAACGGCAGGCCGCAGGCCGCTACCATCGCAAACCGCGGCGACTGACGATACAGCATCACAATGCCGCCCACAAACATAAACACGCACCGCACCAGAGAGCGCACAGACATCATCACCATCTGCTCCACCTGCGTCACGTCATTCGTAATCCTGGTCACCAGCGACCCAGTTGTAAAACGGTCTGTCTGCTCAAAAGAAAAATCCATGATGCGCGAAAAGAGGTCCTTGCGGACGTCATTGCCGAATTCCTGCGCGGCAATATTCGCAAAAACCCCGCACAGTACCCCGCAGGTCCCGCCAAACAGCACCAGCAGTACCATGCGGACGCCCTCCGACAGAATGACCTCCATATTCGACGCCAGGACCCCGTCGTCTACAATCGTCGCCATCATATCCGGCTGCAGCAGATCCATCGACAGCTCACCCATCATAAACAGCGGCGCAAGCAGACAGTAAAACCAGTATTTTTTCAGATATTTTAACATTTGGGTAGCTCCTTTTCTATAATCCGGGAAAGCTCCTCCATCTGTTTGATGAGTTCCCGCTCCCGCTCGGGGGTAAGCATCTGCGTAATCCTTTCATCCGCCAGATGAATGCTCCGATGCAGCTCCTCTGCGCAGGCCTCCCCTTTTTCCGTCAGGTAAAGGTTCACATACCGCTGATCCTTCGGGTCGGTTCTCTTTTCCAGATAGCCGGTCAGTTCCATCTCCTTCACAATCTGACTGACCGACGCCGTCGTAATATTCCGGAATTCCGCCAGCTCCTTCTGGCTCGCCCCCGGATGCCGCAGCAAAAAAGTAAGCACCAGGCGGTAGGAATCCGGTATGCCGGCCTGCGCGGCAACCGATTTCATATATTCCGCCCAGAGCTTCCAGGTATTGCGGACCGTCCGCATCAATGTCTTTTCCAAAAAATTCGCCTCCTGAGGTCTCTTTCTTTTACTTAGATTCCTAACTAATTATAGGCTGTTTTCTCAGAATTACAAGTCAATTTGAAAGCAGATATTTCAAAAAAACATCTGCTTTTGATGAACTTCCGGCCATGTTCAGACAATGTTACGCAAGCATTGGCACACTCGTTACAGCGTCCGTAATCATCTCGCTAAAGGAGGGATGCGGACGCACGACTTCTGCCATTTCTTCCATGGTCAGGCCTCTTTGTATGGCCAGGGCAAATTCACTGATCATATCCGTTGCCCGCGCGCAGAACATGTGCGCACCAAGGAGCACATGACTTTGCTCTTCATAGACAACCTTGATAAATCCCCGCTCCTGCATCGTCAGGACGGATTTTCCATTCGCCGAACTCAGTATTTTATGACTCCTGGCAGCGATTCCCCTGTTTTTGGCCTGCTCAAGCGTCAGCCCGACAGAGGCGATTTCCGGACTGGTATAGATGCAGGAGGGAACCGGTTCACAGGAATTTCCGTCCTCCTTCCCCGCCATGTGGCGGACAGCCTTTTTGCCCTGCGCAGTCGCCGCGTGGGCGAGCGGTAGTTTTCCGATCACATCACCGATCGCGTAAATGCCCGGAATGCTGGTTTCATAATCGTCATCCACCAGGATGCGGCCGCGTTCCATAGCGACTCTGAATCGCGAAGCAATTTCTGCACCAGAATCGCGTTCTGCCGCCGACCGCATGGGAGGGGCGTTTCCCTGGCAGGAGCCGTCTCTGTCGCTTCCGGAAATAATCCTTCTGTAAAGGGACGGCGCCCGGTCGCGATCAGCACCGCCTGCGCCGTACAGGTCTGTTCCTGTTCTTTTTCCAGATAAGTACAGCAGATCCCTCCAGCCACAGGAGAAAGGCACTGTACGTTTGCACCTGTGTGAATATCTGCTCCTTTTTTCTTCAGCGAAAGCTTCAGGCTCTGTGAAAGCTCACGGTCCAGATTGGCAATCAGGGACGGCAGGGCTTCCAGAATTGTGATTTTCGTCCCAAATGACTGCCAGATTCCGGCAAATTCCACGCCAATCACACCGCCGCCGATAATCAGCAGCGATTCCAGTGGTGCCCCATCATACGCAAGCAGTTCATCGCTCATCATGACTCCCGGCAGATCATGGCCGGGAATGGGCGGGACGGCAGGCACACTTCCGGTCGCCAGAAGCACCCGTTCCGTTTCCAGAGTCGTCACGGAACCATCCGCTGCGGTGATCAGCACCCGGTGGGCTGCTTCTCCGGAGACAGGAACTGGCCCCATTGGCTGCCCTTCTCCTGCGATAAAAAATCCCGGAACCACGCTCCCGCTTCCCTGGTACACCGCCACCTTCGCCGCTTTCAGCCTGGCCGCAATCCCCTTTTGCAGAGCGGCAATGGTATCTGTTTTGTGCTGCCGCACCGCATTCCAGTCCAGAACCGGCGGCTCTGCATGAATCCCAAAGCGGGCGGCATTTTTGATTTCCTCATATAATTCTGCTGTGTGAATCAGCGTTTTTGTCGGAATACACCCCCGGTTCAGACAGGTGCCGCCAAGAGTATCCTTTTCCACCAAAGCGGTGCGAAAACCGAGCCGGGCCGCTTCAAAAGCCGCTTCGTAACCGCCGGGTCCCGCGCCAATAATCGTCAGATCAAACCGTTCGCTCATGAAATCCTTCCTTTCTCCTCGCCTGCCTTTGACAAAGCATCACTGGTTCCATTCCTCTTACATCTGCTCCAGGAGCATCTGCATCACTTCCATTTGAATGCTCTCCGGGACCTTTCTCTTTTTCAGGATATCGCCCAGCACGCTGCTGATGCTCTCCGCATCGTAACGGCATCCGGCGAACTGCGACCCAATATCCGCAAACCACGAATACTCCATCGCATCTGAAGACAACTGCGCTTCCTCAATGACTCCGCGATTGACCTTCAGGGCAAGCTCCAATTCTCCCCATTCGAAGCGCTGCCCCAGACGATTCGTAAACGGGATTTTCTGCCCATAATTCCAGTCCCAGGAGGCAAAGCGGTCACGCAGGCGGTCCATTTCCTGCCAGTCAAATCTCCGGTCGTCCAGCGGCTCGGCGGCCGCCTGATAAACCTCCGAGGCGGCGCGGATGATAGCCGTTTTCATCGTATCAATGGTAATTATGCCGCACAGCTCCGAAAGATTGACCACACGGGAGCGGACCGAAGCGACGCCGCCAGATGCAAGCTTTGCGCGAGACGGGTTCAGGTAACGGGACATCGCCTGCGTATCAGCAGAGAGCAGCAGCGTCCCATGGTGGTAATAACAGCCGCGGGAGTCAAAGAATGCGTTGCCGGAAAATTTACGCTCCGTGCTTTGACACATCACCACCGCATCATTGCGCCCGGTCATCCGCGCGTCAAGTCCAAAAGAACCAACCGCCCTCAGAATGACCTGCATCTGCCGCGCAGCATCGGCGTCCTTTTTCTTCATGCAGAAAGTAAAATTCAGATTTCCAAGATCATGGTAGACCGCCCCGCCCCCGGAAAGCCGGCGGGCCAGATGCCCGCCATCCTCCTCCAGGGCTGCCACCCGGCATTCCTGCCAGCAATTCTGATTGCGGCCAATCACAACCGTATGCGCATTCTGCCACAAAAGCAGAATGCACTCTCCCGGCTCTGCATGAAAGGTGAGGAATTCCTCGGTTGCCAGGTTTTCATATGGGTCTGTCGATCTGCTGATCCAGACGGATATTTTTCGGATCACAGGAATTCTCTCCTTTCATTTCAATGCTGTTCTGAACTATTACCATTAAAACTCATACCGCACGACCGGCTTGCGCGCAGCGCTCACCTCATCCGGACGCCCGATCGGGGTCGCCTGCGGATACTGATGCATTTCCTCCGGTTTTTCCTCTGACTGCTTCAGTACCTCCGCAAAAATCTGAATGGCCGCATCCAGCGTCTCACGACTTTCCGTCTCCGTCGGCTCAATCATCAGCGCCTCGTGAACAATCAGCGGAAAATACATGGTCGGCGGATGAATGCCATGGTCCAGAAGTGCCTTGGCAATATCCAGGGCGGATACATTCCGGTCATGCTTTTCCTGCTCCAGCGTGACGACAAATTCGTGCATGCAGGTCCGGTCATACGCCATCCGGTAATAAGGCTTCAATCCGTGCATCATATAATTGGCGTTCAGCACCGCCCCTGTCGCTGCCTCCGGAATTCCCTCCCGACCAAGCGTCAGAATATAGGCATATGCGCGGACAATCACCAGAAAATTCCCGCAGAAGCTGCGCACATCTCCGATGGCGCCAGATGCACGGCACTCCTCCAATACTTCGTCCATTCTGAGCTCATCCCGAAATCCCCTGACTTCATTCTCGCAGCGGATGGCCGGATCCTCCTTGCATCCGCTCTTCCCAGACACCATCTGCCCCTTTCCTGACCTGTTTTTCGCCGATATCACCCGCAAGCCCGGAAGGAACTCTGCCAGAAACTCCTTACACGCGACCGGGCCGCTTCCGGGCCCGCCGCCGCCGTGCGGGGTGGAAAATGTCTTGTGAAGATTCAGATGCATCACGTCAAAGCCCATATCGCCCGGGCGGGTGATCCCCATGATGGCATTCAGATTCGCGCCGTCATAGTAGCACAGACCGCCCGCCTCATGGACAATGCGCGTAATTTCTGCAATATTCGGGTCAAACAGCCCCACCGTGTTCGGGTTCGTCAGCATCAGACCCGCTGTGTCCTCCCCGACTGCCCGCTTCAGCGCCTCCAGGTCCACACAGCCATCCTCATTCGAGGCGATATTAACCACATCAAAGCCTGCCATCGCCGCGCTTGCCGGGTTCGTGCCGTGAGCGGAATCCGGGACGATGATCTTTTTGCGGGCGATATCCCCCCGGCTGACATGATATGCCTTCATCAGCAGCAGACCGGTGAATTCCCCATGTGCGCCCGCAGCCGGCTGTAACGTACACGCATCCATACCCGTGATCTCGCACAGAGCTTTTTCCATTTCCGAGAGAACCGTAAGGCAGCCCTGCACATCGGAAGAATCCTGCAGCGGGTGGATCTGTGTAAATCCCGGAAGCGCGGCAGCCTCCTCATTCACCTTCGGGTTATACTTCATCGTGCAGCTTCCCAGCGGATAAAACCCATCATTGACACCATGCGTCTGTTTCGCGAGCTCCGTATAGTGGCGGCTCAATTCTGTCTCTGACACCTCCGGCAGGCGAAGCGTTTTTTTACGAAAAGCCACCTTTTGGCTCTTATAGGGAGTCTTACATACAGGCAACAGTTCACTGCCCCGTCCCGGAGCCCCCATTTCAAAAATCAGCTTCATGCCATCACCTCCCCTTCCCGACTGGCACAGTCTCCGGTTCTCTCATTTTTTTCCGATAAGTCACAGCAGGAAAGGATTCTCTTTATCTCTTCCCTTAACGCGAGGATTTCCTCCGCAGAGTTCATTTCCGTCGCGCACCAGAGCATTTCACGCCCGCCAAGCGGCAGTCCGGAGAGGTAGCCGCGTTTCGCCAGCTCTTTTGAAAGTACCTCCGCATCGCAGGGACAGATCGTCACGACTTCATGGAAAAATTCGTCCTCATACTTCCTCACAAAGCCGATCTCTTCCAGCTCGGAAAGCAGCGCATGCGCGTTTGCCATACAGGATTCGGCAACATTGGACAGTCCCCGGCTGCCCATTGCCGCCAGATACACCGACGCTGTCATCGCGCAGAGCGCCTCGTTCGAGCAGATATTCGAGCTGGCCTTTTCACGGCGGATATGCTGCTCCCGCGCCTGAAGGGTCAGCACAAAAGCACGGTTCCCTGCGGCGTCCGTCGTCTGGCCGACAATCCTGCCCGGCAGCTTCCGCATCAGGTCCTTCGTGGATGCCATAAAGCCCAGATATGGCCCGCCAAAGCCCATCGGCAATCCAAGCGGCTGTCCCTCACCCACGGCGATATCCGCGCCGTATTCGCCCGGGGTCTCCAGCAGCGCCAGGGAGATCGGATTGCAGCTTGCAATCAGCTTCGCACCCGCGGCGTGTACCGCCTCCGCAATCGCTTCCCCGTCCTCGATCAATCCAAAATAATTCGGCGACTGAATCAGCAGACAGGCGACTTCCTTTTTGTCCATCTTCTCCCACGCGCGCAAATCCGTTTTTCCGTCCTTTTCCGGCAAAACAATCAGCGGCGCGCCGCTTCCAAAGCAATAGGTTTTTACAACGGAAAGAATCTTCGGATCGACGGAACCGCTGACCACAACCGTTCCGCGCCTGCGATCCCGGCACATGGCCACCGCCTCCGCCGCCGCAGTCGCGCCGTCGTAGACAGACGCATTCGACACATCCATCCCGGTCAGTTCACAGATCATCGTCTGGTATTCAAAAATCGACTGCAGGATCCCCTGGCTGATCTCCGCCTGGTAAGGCGTGTAGGCCGTGACAAATTCCTCTTTCGACGTCACCTGTTTTACAATAGACGGGATATAATGGTAATACGCCCCCGCACCCCGGAAAATATGGGAATACCGGGTATTTTTCTCCGAAATTGCCGTCATTTTCCGCAGAACCTCCATCTCGGAAAGCCCCGCCGGAAGCTTCAGACCTTCCCGGCAGCGCAGCTCTTCCGGGATATCCGCGTAAAGATCATCAAACGACTGCATCCCCATCGTTTCCAGCATTTCCATTCGTTCTGATTTTGCAGTGGGAATATAGCTCCCCATTTCTGACACCTCCTCATCAAGCTGAGTGATCGCTTCGTCTCCAGCTTGTCTGCACAGCACTGCGCCTTCCGCATTCACTCATACTCTCTTCTTTCTGTTCTGTAAAGAAATCATGGCTGCAGCTGCAGCTCCAGTTCAGCTCTCCTCCTCACAAAATGCCTCATAAGCAGCGGCATCCAGCAATTCTTCCTCATCTGTGATCGCTTCCGCCTTCACAAGCCAGGCGTCATAGGGTGATTCATTGATCGCTTCCGGATGATCCAGCAGCTCCTCATTCACCTCACATACTGTCCCGGACACCGGAGAATACACATCCGAAACAGCCTTTACCGATTCCACATCACCAAGTGGCTCCCCCGCCGTCAGCTCGTCGCCTTCCTCCGGAAGGTTCACAAAGACCAGATCGCCCAGCTCATGCTGTGCATAATCCGTCAGCCCAATTGTAGCAATGCCATCCTCCACGCTGACCCACTCGTGCGATTTGGAATAACGCAGTTCCTTTGGAAAATTCATAGTAATTGTCCTCCTCATAATAATATTTTGTAACTGTTCCGTATCTTTCCATACACTCCTGCCTTTTTTCTGGTCTCCGAATAAAACGGCAGCGGAACAACCTCCATCTCCACGCTCCGTCCGCGCACATCCGCTGCCAGCTTTGTACCGGAATGGGAGGCCGCCACATCCACCAGTGCCATGGCAACCGGATAGCCAAGATATGGCGCCTGTGTGCCGGAGGTCGTGATTCCCACCTGTACCTTCCCCTGATAAACCGGCATATGCTCCCGCACAATCCCGCGTCCGGTGACCTTCAGGCCGACTCTTGTACGGGTAAGCTCTTTTTGGGCAAGCGCCGCTTTCCCGATGAAATCCTCCTTGGACATCTTCACCGCAAAATTCAGCCCCGCTTCCAGAGGCGAGATCGTTTCGTCCATCTCATGCCCGTACAGCGGCATCCCCGCCTCCAGACGAAGCGTATCCCGGGCTCCCAGCCCGCAGGGAATCACCCCATCCTCTTTCCCGGTCTCCAGCAACAGCTCCCACATGGCCTGCGCGTCCTCCGCCGCCAGATAAAGCTCATAGCCATCCGAGCCGGTGTAGCCGCTTTTGGAAATAACGCATTTCATATCACCGATAACAGCATCAAAATTCGCGCTGTAATACCGTGCCGGAAAATGCTCTTCCGGCAGCAGCCGCCCCAGAACCGTCTTCGCCTTCGGCCCCTGCACAGCGATCTGCGCGACCGTATCCGAAATATCGGTAAACACCGCGTCCCCTTCCTCGTGCGCCTTCATCCAGGAAAAGTCCTTGTCCTTATTCGCGGCATTCACCACAATGAAGTAGTGTTCCTTGCGCACCTTGTAGACGATCAGGTCATCCACACAGCCGCCATCCTCATAGCACATCACGCTATAACGGGCCTGCCCGTCATACATATTGCTAAAATCATTGGTCAGCAGGTGATTCAAAAGCTTCAGCGCATCCGGCCCGATACAGGTAATCTCCCCCATGTGGGACACATCAAAGAGTCCACAGGCTTTGCGGACGGCCATATGCTCCGCAATCACCCCCGTCTCATACTGCACCGGCATCAGATACCCTGCAAATGGCACCATCCGACCGCCGGAATTTTTGTGGGTTTCATAAAGTGGCGTGGTTTTTTCCATATACTCCCTTCCTTTCTTCGGGCCGATATCTCAGGTACACATACCACTTTGTAAAAGCTGACTAATATTCAAGCTCTCAGGCATGCAATCGTGCCGCGAGCCTGGATATTGGCGACGCTTTTGCAGTAAAAAAGCGCGAGACAAATAAAATGTCTCGCGCTCTGTCATGCTACCTGAAAGATTCCCGGAAACCATCCGGTTGCTTCTTCGGCGCGGCATTACCTGCCGCTTTCCAGAGTATCGTCAGAAACTGGTCCTTTTGCCTGAGAGTTCTTCAGCCCCTTCGGCGCACCACATCGTATCTCTCCCAGTCTCATCACCCGATGTATGAAATTACGTAACCGCTCAGAATAGAAAGAAAATCACCTGGCCAAAAGACCCGCTTCGGCTTCCTGCTGTTCTGATCCGTTACAAGTTACCCGTATGCTAGCATAGAAAATTTCAAAAGTCAATCAAATAATTTCGACAATTTCTTTT
The DNA here is from genome assembly GCA_021200475.1 of Lachnospiraceae bacterium. GTDB lineage: Bacteria > Bacillota > Clostridia > Lachnospirales > Lachnospiraceae > Choladousia. The sequence goes on along the minus strand of JAJQGP010000137.1, from coordinate 20,674 downwards.
TTTCTCAAAAAAATTCAGGCAAAATTCTCAAGACTTCTATTCCTCCGGTCTCTGATAAAACCTTCCATACAGCTGCTCCGTCCGGATCGCGTTCACAAACGCACCCGGATCCGTCTTTTTTACTGCCGCGATCACCCGCTTGCTGTCTTCACCCGACACCACAGAATACACCACATTGCGCTCCCTGCCGATCGTGTGCGCCAAGTCCATCCAGAATCGTTGCCCCATGATTGCTGACCTCATTAATTGCCTCACAGACTTCAACTGGCGTATTCGTCACGATAAACAGCGTCTGCTGCTGGTACTTCCTGTACAGCATATGAAGCGTCTGCGTCGAAGTAAACTGAAAAATAATCGAGTACAAAGCCTTATCCCAGCCAAATAGCACCCCGGCCACTGCCAGAATCACCGCATTAAACCCCAGGATCAGATTAAACGAATCCATTCCTCTCCTGTCTGAAAGAAAAATCGAGATAAAATCCGTCCCTCCCGTCGTGGCTCCCATGCGAAGACAGAGACTCATGGCAAATCCATTGATCAGGCCGCCAAAAATACTGATCAGCAGAGTATCATAAGTAATCACAATCCCCGGAAGCAGATCCGTCAGCGTACTCGTCAACACAATCATCAGGCAGGAAAAAAGCGTAAACTTCTTTCCGATAAAGTGGAAACCGATATACACAGGAATCGCATTCAGCAACAGGTTCACCAGCGTATACGGCACCTCCACCTCAAAATACAATAGCGCCACCCTCTGAATCAGAATCGTCAGTCCCGTCGCACCGCCCGGATAAAGCCCGCCGGTTCTGACAAATGTCTTGATATTTGCCGCCATAATCAGCGCCGCAAAACAGATGACGATCGTTCGCTTCACGTCTTTTTTCACGTCAAATTTCACAGCATCTCCCTCACAATATCCGCAGCGGTATTCATCCCGCTGCGCCTGTCGCTCGCCGTCTTTGATACAGTCGTATGATAACGCTCATCTCCATAATATGTCAATCGATAATGCTTTCCATCCTCCGTAATCGTAAATCCAAACTTCTGGAGTTCCTGCCGCAGCGTTCCGGACATCGTCTTATAATCCCGGAACAGATTTTTAATCGTCTTTTCCCGCTGCTCATGGATCTTCTCATAACGATTGCTTTGCAAAATATCATTCAGGACATCCGCCCTGCGCGTCTTCCCCGCCGTATGTTCCAGGCTTTCACTCAGAGCATCCAGAATCATCTCCCGGATCTCGCCCTGAAACAATTCCTCTTCCTCTCCCAGATAAAGTATCGGCACCTCGTCCTTCGCCCGCAGCTTTGCCCGCAGCCCCTGATTTTCGCAGAGAAGAGCCTCATTGGCCCTCGTCAGCTCCTCCACCTGCCGTTTCATTCTGTTCAAATCCTCATCCACGGACTCAATCAGCGCATCCGTCTCATTTTGGGTCTGTTCACGGGCAAGCTCCGCCGTCACCCGTTCCTTTTGCTGTTTTTCCAGATTTTCCCGCAGCAGCGCATTGCTGACGCCCTGCCAGGTATACAGCGGGTCCACCATTTGCGCATTGCAGTATTCGATGACATCACGTATCACCTTTTCCATCAAATCATCCGAACTGCCCTCGTACATGCGGTACAGGAAACGTTTATGTTCCACCGCACGGCTCGGATAATAAATCCCAATCGCCCATAGCGCTCATTTTTCTCCTCACAGGCTGCCGCCAGCTTCGGATTGAGGCTGCCGTCACCCTGCACCAGAACATGTGCCACACCCTTCAGCCGTCCGGACACCCGTTGGACATCCACCGGCAAAGCATTATAATACGTACGCGAAATATAGACAACCGGCAGGCGATAGCGGCTATGCCCATTGATCACATCCGCCAGCAATTCCAGCCTGTCCTCCTCCACAACCATCGGTGTACGCAGCACAGGCAGATTCCCATCCGGCTCCAGGTAGCCCTTTTGAATCAGCAGCGTAATAAAATGCGGCGTCGAAAATGCGGAATCTACAGACAGCGCCTCCTCCAGATAGCTCCGCTCCAGCCGGACTGCCATTTTCCGCTCTTCAAAATTCATGACATAATCCGTATCCCAGACCACGCCATCCGACGCAACTTTTTCATAGCGCACCGCAAGAATTTCCCTGCTCTGGTACTCTTCAAACGCAAGCCAGAGCGTGTCATTTCCATAGCGGACGGTATGCTCCCTATGCCATTCAATTCCCTGAATCACGTTACACTCATAAGAGCTTGTCCGGTTCCATTCCAGAACCAGCTGAATAAAATCGTCCGGCGTCATGGACGGATGGATGGGTAACAATGTTGAAAACAGAAGCATTCCGGAACCTCCCCTATCTGCATATTCCGCCTCAGATCAGCAGAAAGGGGAAATCTCTTCATACATATGAATTTGATTTCCCCAAACTGTTTTATTCCCTTATTTATTATTCCATAACTTCAACAAAACCAACAGATGTAATGTGTGGATTAACCCCTTCGTACCAATACAAAAAACCTTCTGCATTGATCACATCACCAACTTCCATTTGTGTAACCGCATTATACACATCCGTCGTATTGTCACAGAGATATGATTCTACTGTAAAAGTATACATTTCTCCATCATAAGAAACATTAAAATACAAATCATCTCCATCCTCACCAGAGCCATCCCATGCATACAAAAAGGCTGCTTCATTTCCGTTGGCGTCCTCAGACGGCTCAACTGTCATTCCCGTAAACAATACAAATTCATTCTGGTGGTTAATCAATTCATCCGTTCCTAAAAGGTCTGTCACATCCAAAGGATTCGCGAGGTAAGACCAGCCATCTTCCACAAATTCAAAAGTTGCATCAATAATTTCTACTTCTCCGCTCCATTCACTTTTATACCCAGTAACCCTGATTTTTGTCCCTGCATCCAACCGTTCATACTCCTCTTCGGAGCATGCCATATTATATACAAAATATGCTCCATCCTCATCCTGCGTATAAAGCGTTGCCGTATCCTCCCACCACGACTGCTTCGCCTGTACATAAGTTTCTACCGTTACCAACGTATCAATATCAGCAGCAATATACTCCTCATACGACATAACATCTCCGGAAGACGCAGATGCTGAAATCTGCATGCTCGATACCATCGTAACGCCAATCAAACCAATTATCCAACCTTTTTTCATAAAATTCTTCCTCCTTGAAATTTAAAATTATTTTGATTGCCATCATGACATCAAAAACACATTCATTAAATCAATAATATTTGTCAGGAACATTCGTTACCATCATGAAAAAATATCCGTAATTTTTCCTGTGATGTTTCCTACAATGTTCGATGTCTTTTTCACATAACAACACAGCACAACAAGCGCCTCTTGTCTATTATCTTCTTCTCCTACTGATCCCGCTCCAATCGGAAGCGCATATATGTTTATGCAGTCCCCCTCTGAAATATCCGATATTTTCTGGTCTATATATATAACATAACGTGCTTCCTCATCATCAGAATCATGCCCTTCCAACAAGGTAGCCCGATATAAAACATTAGTTGCTTCATCTTTTATTGAAACATACTCAACTTTTGTAACGTCAACCTTTTTGATTGCTATTAACTGTTCTTCATATTTTTCTATATTCTTAATAATATCCGAGTACGTCCAATCTGAATCCGCAGCAGTCCTTTTATTCTTTTCATCTGTTTCAATACTGGTAAACCAGTTTTCCATACGCTCAATATATTCAGACGCAGTATTGTCTACCTCATACTGGAAATAAATACTATTCGTGCCCGTATATTTCACACGCTCAGCAAGAAATTGGTAATCCGGAAGAAGTATCTCAGTTTCGCACTCTGTCTTGTTTTCTGTCTCTTCCTCATCCACATACATTAATTCTGCTTCTGTCTCTGGCACCACTTCCTCATCGTTCTCTAATAAAGCTTCTGTGAACGCCTGCGTTCCTGCCGTCTCATCTATCTCATCTTTTTCCTCTATTTTTTGTTCCACTGATTTGCTGTCTGTCTGTCTCTCAGTTTGTTCTTCCGTTTCCTTTTTTATTTCTGTTTCTTTTACTGTTTCCTTCTCCGTTTCTTTTTCTGTTTCTCCTTTTATTGCTTTTTCCGTTTCTTTTTCTGTTTCTTCTTTTACGTCTTTTTCCGTTTCTGTCATAGAATCAGTAACGCCATTATCCACTTCTTCCAATATCTGATCATTTGACTGCTCCCCGTTCTCTATGTTAGAAGGGAACAAAAATTCTATTACATTAGCAGACACACCAACAAAGGAAGCTCCTGTCACTTTACTTTTTTTTGCAATTTTCCAGCCAGCTGAAAGCGAAAAAACAACAAATACAAGGATCAGCACTACTTGAATACCAACAAAGCATATCGTTTTAATTAAGTTTCTTTTCTTATCATTTTTATCATTTTGCTCCATTATTTATCTCTTCTCTTTCCTGTTTTTCAACAAATATACTGTCATAATCACAAAGAAGTCACGGATAGGATCATACAAACATCTAATATTTTCCAAACACTTTTTCGTACCATATAATAAGCAGAAAAGCCTGGCCATATCGCTATTCCTAACTGCTCAACACCTTCGCAGTTACGAGGAAAAAGCCCATTTAGAAGCGCTGCGCGATAGGGATTATCCTATCCGGTTTTTGGATGGGATGCCACCCGGCGAGGGCTTTTCCCTACATAATATAAGTTTTCATACGTACTTCGCATCAAGTGTGCAGTACTCCATTGAATAACAAACGTTATTCTTTATAATAGCAGCACAAAACAGCAAGAGCCTGAATACATCCCTGATTTGGATCATCATAAACCGTTCCAGTTCCTATAGGAATTCCATATATAGTTAAAGTGTCATCCAATTCAATATCAGAAACTTCCTGATCTATATACACTATATAGGAATCCCCATTTCCTTTTTTATCCGTTACCTCTATTAATGTAATTCTTCCTTTTCCATCAATTTTGATTTCCTCAATAGCGATGACTTTCGCCTTTTCAATGGATATCACTTGATTTCCATTTCTTTCCAGAACCTCTGAATCACTTATTAGATCCTCATAATCAAGTTTACTATTGGCTGTTTTTTTCTTTTCCTCTGTATCTCCTTCTAAATCCTCAAACCATGTCAGGTAGTTCTCAGAAAACTCAGTTGCTTTTTCTCCCATATCATATTCAAATTTTTTGCTAACCGCCCCTGCATAAACTACTCTTTCTGCTATAGTGTCTACCGGCATTTCGCTTTGTGACTCATCTTCCACACTTTCAGATACCTCTTCGCTCGACTCATCACTGTCAATAATCTTTACATTCACTTCTCCTTTGAATTTTGCCCCTTTTATCGTCACATAAACAGGCCCTGATTTTACACCGGTGGTAAATGTTGCATCCGTCAAAATTTTTCCCTTACTTACATAAACGTCCCCTTCTTCATTTTCAAGCGTAACCGCTACTTTTCCACCCTCACTTGTAACACTGACAGTAACCATGCTCTCTGTTGATGTATAAAGCTTTTGTTCCCATGATGAAGAATTTTTCTTTGTAAACACAATATCATATTGGCTCTGATTGGTTGTTTTGGTCTCAACTCCGTTAGAAAGAGAGCACCCCCCTAATAGCAGGCAAAAACATACTAATGCTCCGCAAATCCCCCATCTCACTTTATCCCTGCACTTTATTTTTCTCATTCGTATTTTTTTCATTTTTCTCCTTATCTCAAAACATTTTTGTTTTCACACATGAAATATTGCCGAAATATCATTCTTCCACCACGTTAAACACTACCGTATATTCTTCACCTCCCGGATCATTTTTCAAATACAGTATCAACTCTTCTAACTGTTCTTCTGCATTAGCCAATGCTCTTTCAGCGCAGCCTTGCGCTATTGCTGCCTCTTCTGCCTTTTCCTTATCCATCTGCTGATTTTCCAAATAAGCCTCATTGGTCATCTTTCTATTCTCACCTACTATCACATCATAGCTATCTGTATAGATCTCATGTGATACCATTTCTGCCTCAGGCAAAGTTACAATGAATGTATTTTGCTCTTTTTCTATTTCTATTTTACTGCAATCAACGCCAAAAACAATGCAACCGCTATACTCATATATAGAATCAGCCTTATCAACAGGTATTACAATAAATAAATTATCCTTGATATCAATATTACTGGCAAGCGTATAATCATATTCAAGTGTTTCAAGGATCGAAATGCTCTTTATTTCATTGGTTATAGTTGCCGTTGTAACAATATGAGGTCTAATATAATAATTTACTGCCACGGTAACCCCCAAAACCAGCAATATGACCAAGCAACCCCCTAAGATGTATCTTCTCCATTTTGCCTTTGCTTCTACTCTTTCATTCATTCTCTTTCCTCTTTATTTCTTCTGTTATCCTATACTCGGCAGGAAATTCTTTTATCCGTTCTTATTCTGCTTCTGCAAACTCAATCTCATACGTTTCGCCATTTGCATCTTCCATTATTAAAAGAATCATCTTTTCTATTTGCTTCCTGGCATTCTCCAAAGCCTGTTCATCACACCCCTTATCAAACGCCTGTTCTTCCGCTATAGACTTATCATCTGTCTGGTTACTGCTAGCCTCTAATACTGTAGTGTTATTATTTGACCCAATATTGTAAATATAACTATCCGGATAAATTTCATGAGATAAGATTTCTACTTCGGGCAATGTAACGATTATCTTTTCTTCCTCCACACTGACATCAACTTTTTCACAATCAATCCCAAAGATTATAGTCCCACTATACATGTACATTGTAATTTCTTCGCTTTTCAAAATCGAGCCCCTACTTGTCGTTTTATTCAATAAAGTATAATCATATTCATAAGTGGCCAGCTTAGATATTTCTTTAATCTCGCTCACAATTGAAACTGCTTTACGAATCTGCATCACAGATAAATATCGTAAACCAAACAAAAGTACTATAAGCCCTATCACCACAATTGAAGAAGCCAACTTAATTTTCCTGTACTTTCCTCCAAAGATTCTGGTTATCTTCTTTAACCTGTCACCTCGACGTTGAGTTGCAGAGACTCCCTCATTCCGAATATTTTCTGTAGTCTGGTTTTCTATTTCATATGAATTCTTTTGATCATTTTGTTCTTCCGTTTGTCCTACAGTATTACGATTGGTACTATTTTCCTGTTCCTCTGACATCCTGTTTCTCTTTATCCTTTTCACGCCTTTCTTTCCTCTCCCTTATTATTCTTATCCAAAAGGTGTCTTACTCCATATATTTTTTCCGAAGTTCAAGATATTGCTGATCAACCCTGCTTTAGCAGTTTCATAGCAGCAGCACAGGAGCGCCACACATTCCTCAATATCTTCACTTTCTGTTTCATTAATGATTGCTTCCCCCATCGCAATACCATAAAAATTCCATTTACTTTCTATTTCTATATCTGTAATATCATCATCCACATAGACAACATATATGTTTCCGTCACAATCTTTAGCCTCAAATAACGTAACCTTGCTGTTTTTACTATCATCCAGTGTTATTTGTTCTATTCCCGTGACCTCCACATTTTCAATCAGCACCACTTTATCTGCATATGCTTCTATTTTAGATACAATCGTATCATATGTGATATCAGTGAGCGCATTTTCCTTTACTTTTTCCAAATAACCATTCGGCGAAATAAACCATCGTTGGTTTTCCTGAATGTAGGATATCGCCGAATCAGCACAGCTATATTCAAACCGTTCACTCATATTACTTGCATATACTACCCTGCCGACCAATGAAGAGATATCTATTTCGTTATCCTCCGCTTCCGTCGCTTCGTATAATTCCTCATACACAAATTCTTCTGCATCTGACATATTTCCTGTTATCTCTTCCTCATTTTGTATTCCCTTTTTTATTTCCAAACTATTGCTGATTGTTCCTGCAATAAATCCAGCAATTACAGACAGCAAAATAATAATACTCAAAATTATCAGCTTTTTTTTCAGCCTTCCAAGTAGTACTTTGTTTTGATCAGTTGTCTTATCTTCTCGTACTTTTTCTTCCTGTAAACTCTCTTTATTTATTTCCTCTGTATTTATTTTCTCTTTATTTTCTTCTTTATCATCTTCTTCACTATCAAACCGGTTAAAAACACGAAATCTCATAATCATCTCCTTCTTTCTCATATAGTTTCTGCTTGGATTTTTTCTCAAATTTCTTATATTTCTAAATATCTTAGTTCTCTTTCTTTTTTAAGGTGCGCATCCGTATTGCAGCGCATTTCCTGTTTAAAAGAGCTAATAGCCCTCCAATTGAAGCAAACTGAAATTACCAGTCCATAAAGCCTCTGTCCTTTTGCAAAACAAAGCACTGCCAACAGGAGCCAGATGGTTCATTGTATCCGTATCATTGCTCAATAGCGGGATCTGGCAATTCAGACCGCATAAAGTCAATACGGTTTATACTATTAATGTGTAGTCATAGTTTCATATGGCAACACTTCAAGCCATAATACATTATTCTCAAGCCGAGAATTCGTTTTTCATTACTTTCCGTAACCCTGTAACTGTAAAAGACTTTCTTAGTATAGCGCATCGGAATGACCAAATATGTCATGTCTGGATTATAGCCCTCAATTCCCAACATTTTTCAACAATTATCGCAGTTGTGTTCGATTATATACCCCCCCCTAGCCACAAAATCAATGAATTTTTTCATTTTTGTTTAAGAATTTCAGCAGGATTTTAGATATGATTTCTTTTTAGATAAGACATAGACAGGTTCTGTCATGCAAAAGCGTATTCCCGAAAAACCACATGCAAAAAGTGTATTCCCAAAACAGTATCCCAAGCTGTGATTCATACCAGTTCTTCGAACTGGTTGCAAAACTGCTGAATCGTTACTTTTTGCTGTCTTTAGAAATGCACTTCCTTTAAAGATGCACAGCTGTAAGGATGTGCGATTATTACAACACAACCACCGTCCCCACCATGCGCTCCGCTTATATGGCCTAATTCCCGAATTTCCTACTCTTCCACAAATACCGCTTCTCCTTCGATGATGTTCTTTCCCTGATACCCGTCCGTCTCCTCATCCGCGTATTTCTTCCGCTGCTCCTCCAGCAGTATATTGACTGCGCCTGCCAGCACGGTTCCGGCCACGTTTAATACTGTGTTCAGGCGGTCTTTCGTTTTTGTGTTGCAGAGATCCGCATGGGAAAGGGCGATCAGCATTTTCCCAAGGTTCGCGTTGTCAAAGTAGATCTCATTCAGCTGCGGAAATTTTTTGCTGTCCTTGTAGGAGCAATAACCGGGGCTCTGCAAAAGCTCCCGATAGTAAACGCCGTCCAGCGTAAATACGATGCCCCGTTCGCCATTTCCCATAACCGTCGTATCCACCAGGCCGATCACGGATTCATACGCCACGCCGGCGGCGTATTTTCTGGCGGCTCCCTGAAAGCGTTTTCTTGGAATATTGCCATATGTGAAATACGCCGCGGATTCCGTTGCCAGGCAGCTTTGCAGCTGCGCTTTTATGATTTCTATCTTATCTTTTTTCTCAAACATATCTCATTCTCCCTCCCTGTCACAGACAATTGACGACTCAATCAGAGGTTCACAACAAAGGACTTTCATTTTCTCTCAATCACCTTCACCGCATCGCCCTGGCTTCTCAGCCACATATCGATTCCTTTTCCGAATACCTCTGCGCTCAGGGTATACACCCCGTCTTCTTCTGTCAGGATTTTGGCAGTCGGCAGGCGGTCGAGGATCGCCTCGACATTGGTGCCGGAGTATTGGAACTTCAGCTTCTGAAGCTTTCCGCCATACATGAACTGGATGCGTTTGCGGAATTCGCCTTCCTCAAAGCGGCTACTGTACGGGATATGAAAATGCTCGTTCAGCACGGTCAGCTTCTGGATCCGGTCGATGCGGTAGATGGTGGGAAAGGAATCGTTCAGCACATCAAAATGTTCCCGGGATTCGTCCTCATCATCCAGAAAAGCGGTCAGATAAAAATAGTATTCGGAAAAGAGGATCGCGACCGGCTTCAGCTTGCGTGTGACGACATGCTGGTCCTTTCCGCGCCGATATTCCATTTCAATGTACTGGCAGGAACGAACGGCCTGTCCAAGGTCCCACATTTTATCAAGAAAAACTGTCCTGTGGCGCGGCTCAATGTAGTGAAAGGCTTCGTTGCGAATCAGCTCGGCCACAAGCTTCTGGTTTTCTTTCGGCACACAGCCTTCGATCAGGCGTTCCAGCATGGAGTCCATTTCTTTTTTTGGTAAACGCCCGGCTGTCGAGCAGGATTTTGCAGATGGCAAGTATCTCACTGTTCGACAGCTTCATGGTATAGGTCTGCTCCAGGCGGTAGCCTTTACGGACACGGTCATATATTACGGATGTCGGATATCCCTGACTGGCGGTATTTACTTCAAGATAATCTCTGATATCGTCAATGTCACGCTGGATGCTGCGCTCATTCACTCCATAATGCAATGCTTCCTCCGCCTTGTTGATCAGGTGCCCATTCATCAGTTTTGTATAAATCCCAAGAATCCGCTCTACCTTACTGTTTCTGTCGTATTCTATCCCATTCATAGGACTCTTCCTTTCGATTTTTCCCCAGTATAGCGCATCAGAAGGACAGAATGTGTCATTCCAAATATTTTCCAGAAGAATAATTTTACAATACTGATACCGGCACCAGCCAGGTATTTCGGTTATATGGAAGGATTTCATCACACATGCAGAGAACAATGCCTGGCTGTACCTCGAGATGAAATTTATCCAGCACACCAAAATTCTTATCCGGATGAGCCGGAGCCTTACTTTTTTTGATCTCAATCGAATAAAGCTTATCGCCTTCTACAATCAGAAGATCCAGTTCTTTTTTATCGGTATCCCTGTAATAATATAAATCCGGTCGTTTTCCGGCGTTATAATAGCTTTTCACGATCTCAGAAACCACCCAGGTTTCAAAAAAAGCGCCATCCATCGCGCCGTATTCAAGTGTCTCCGCACTTGGCCATCTGCACAGATATGCCGCAAGCCCGGTATCCATAAAATAAATCTTCGGTGTCTTCACGAGACGTCTGGTCACATTCGAATAATAGGGACGTAAAATGTAAACCACGCCAGAACGTTCCAGAATGGAAACCCAGGCTTTCGCCGTCGGCGCGGATACGCCGATCGCATTCGCGATCTCATCATAACGCAGCTCGCCAGAGGTACGCGCGGCGATAAATACCAGAAAATCATAGAAAGTACTGAGATTTCCAACCTGTGCCAGATCCTTTATATCGCGCTCCAGATACGTATTCACATAATCCATATAGTAGCGCTCCCGATCTATATTCGTCGCGACCAGCTTTGGCATACCACCGCGGAAAATCTGGTGAAAAATCTGGTGAATGTCCTTCGGTTTGCTGTCTTCAGCGGTTCTGAATTGCGAAGCGATTTCTGCATCAGAACCGCGATCTGCCGCCGGCTGCAAAGGAGGGGACGTTTCCACCAAACGCTCCCGCAAAGCCTCCAGCGACGGATGAAACAGCCTTGCCGGGCGGCCTTCTATTTCCGAGACGGAAAGACTCGACAGATCAAATACTGCTACACGTCCGGCAAGAGATTCCGAGACCTCTCGCATCATCGAAAACTTCTGTGAACCGGTCAGCCAGTATCTGCCATTTGCCTCTTCGCCGTTTAATGCCGCCTGATCCACGATTCGTTTCATTTCCAGCAGCAGGGAAGGTACGCGCTGAAATTCGTCAATCAAAAGTGGCGCACCATATGTCTCAAGGAACAAGCCCGGATCCTGCTCTGCCAATCGGCGTGCATTCATATCATCCAGAGTAACATATCTTCGACCACTCTCACGCAGTTGATTCAGCATGGTTGATTTTCCGACCTGCCGCTGTCCGCACACCATGACAACCGGGTAATACTTTGATGACTCCAAAATCTGAGCTTCTAAATGTCTTTTTATATACATAGCTGACCTCCCTCGAAAACGGAAAGAACTTTCAATAGCCATTTCAATCATAAAGTTCCGATATTTCTAAATTTCAATTTTATTTTACTCAACCCCAAGTGTTATGTCAAGCATTGCCCAAAAAGATCTCAAATCGTTACAGGTCACACCCTGACCAAATCTACCTTATTTTTACCTCTACAGGTGTGACCTATAACGGCATCCGGCCAATTAAAATCGCTTCGCGATGAGCCGGATGCTTGATGCCACTACGTTTTCAACCCTGACCACGCAGCAGGTGCGTGGTCGGGTTGTGACCAGTAACCTCAAATCACAAAAAAATTGAGCCGCCTTTTCGGCGGCCCTTTTCTGCTTCTCATTCCACTTTTGAAAATAAGATCCGGTCGTTATCAAGCTCCTTGCCTGCCCCGGTGCGGAACTTCTCCAGCAGCCCGTCTACGGTCAGTCCGGCGCGCTCCTCGCCGCTGATGTCGAGTACGATACGACCGTCATCCATCATCAGCGTCCGGTTGCCCATATCGAGGGCGGAGTGCATATTGTGCGTGATCATCAGACAGGCCAGATGATTTTCCTCCACAACACGCTTTGTCAGTGCGATTACCTTATCTGCTGTTGCCGGGTCGAGCGCCGCGGTGTGCTCGTCGAGCAGCAGGATTTTGGGCGGCACGAGGGTAGCCATCAGCAGCGTAAGCGCCTGCCGCTGTCCGCCGGAGAGAAGACCAACGGGCTGTTTCATGCGGTCTTCAAGCCCCATATCGAGAAGGGCGAGCCGCTCTCGGAACATTTTCCGCTCAGCTGTAGTGATTCTGGAAAAAACAGCTTTTTTCTTTGCCACCCGCAGGTAAGCAAGCGCCAGATTCTCCTCGATGGTCATATGCGGGGCGGTGCCTTTCATCGGATCCTGGAACAAACGGCCGATGTCGACCGCGCGCTTGTATTCCGGCACATAGGTAATGTCGCGGTCGTCCAGATAAACATGTCCCTCGTCCGGGAAAAAACTTCCGCCGATGCAGTTGAAAAGGGTCGATTTCCCGGCGCCGTTGCTGCCGATGATGGTCGCGAAGTCGCCGTCGTTGACGGTCAGTGTCACGCCGGCCAGAGCAGTTTTTTCATTGACTGTACCAGGATTGAAGACTTTTTTCACGTTTGTTATTTTCAGCATGACCGCTCACCTTCCTTTCTCCGGCGCCGAATTCGCGATTTTCCGCTTCTGGAGCGCAACCCGCTCCTTCAGATACGGCGCGGCAATGGCGATGGCCACGATAATCGCGGATACCAGCTTCATCGCTTCCGCCGGTACGTGGAGCCGCAGGGCAATCGCGATCACAAAACGGTAAACACAGCTGCCGACGATGACGCCGACAATGCGCCGTGGGATGGAACGCTTCCCCAGCAGGGTTTCGCCGATGATCAGGCTCGCGAGGGCGATGGTCACCATGCCGGTGCCCATGTTGATGTCACAGGATTTCTGATACTGGCCGATCAGACAGCCGGAAAGCGCTGTCAGGGAGCCGGAGATGCACAGGCCTACTGTTACAGTAAAACCAGGGTTGATACTGGAAGCGCGCACCATGTCTTCGTTGTCGCCGGTCGCGCGGATAGAAAGACCAAGCCGCGTTCCCAGGAACCAGGCCAGAATCAGACAAATAACCAGTACAATGATTGCCGACACAATCAGCTTATACCAGGTCGCTCCGAAGAAATCCTTGCACAGACTATAGATCGTATCTTTTTTGAAAATCGAAAGATTTGAGGAAAACCCCATCACACCCAGGTTGATCGTGTAGAGTCCTGTATTTACGATAATTCCGGAAAGGATGGGTTCCACGCCCAGCCTGGTCTGCAGGGACGCCATAATAAAACCGGAGCAGACCCCTGCCGCCATCGCCGCAAACAGCGCCAGAATCGGATGTCCCATGATGGCCACCTGTGCACCGACGGCACAGCCCAGCGTAAAACAGCCGTCTGTGGAGAGGTCTGCAATATTTAAAATGGAGTAGCTCAAAAACAGAGCCAGCGCGATCAGCCCATAGATGATTCCCAGCTCCAGGGCATTCGTCACTACCGAAAGTGTAATAATTGAACTCATGAAAATTCCGATTCCTTTCTCTAACAGGTCCGAAGGCCTTTTACACCCTTGTCCACGAAGGACAAAATATGTTCGCTATAGATTTTCATACGGTCTTCGCAGCAAGCGGGAAGGCCTGTTCTGAATCGCTGCATATGTTCCAGAAACTGACAGTGATAATAAGACAGCAGCCCGCCTGGAGAATCCAAGTCTGCCCCAGGCGAGCTTTTCTATCTTTCTATCGTAACCAACGTAAGGCGTTTTCCTTTGTGCCGGACGCGCGGCTGCTCTGGCAGCCATTCCTCACGCGTCTGTGTACATCATTTACAGATCTGACTACAGGCATCACTCCATGCTCTCTGCCGTCACAACCTCTACGATCTGTGTCGCCACCTCTTCGAATCCGCTGTAGTCAATGCCGAGCGCTTCCGCTGTCTCCGTGTTGACGGTAACAATACCATTGTCGAACGTAACAACCGCGGTTTCTGCCGGGTCAGCACCCTGCAGGATGGAAACAGCCAGGTCAGCGGTCTCTTTTCCAAGCAGCTCATAGTCTACGCCATAGCCAACAAACGCGCCGTTTACCGCGAAGGAATCTGCGCCAGTGTAATGCGGGATGCCCGCCTCGATCAGTGTTTCATAGATGGAAAGCTCCGCGGACATTACCGTATTGTCAGTCGGGGTAAAGATCGCCTCTACGCCATCCGCGATCAGAGACTCAACTGCCTGCTGAATTTCCGCGGTACTGGTTCCGGTCGCTTCATAATACTCAATGCCCTTCTCCTCCAGATATGCCTTTGCGTCTGCGATCGGCTGCTCTGAGGAATCCTCAGACAGGCTGTACAGAAGGCCTACCCTGGAAAGATCCGGATTTGCGATAAACATCAGGTCAAGAATCGCCTCGGTATTCAGGGCATCACTGGTTCCCGTAATCGTTCCTCCCGGCTCCTCCATCGAGTCAACCAGCTCAGAGCCTACCGGATCGGACACCGCTGCAAACACAATCGGGATATCCTTGCCGGAATCCTCGATCTCCTCCTGCAAAATGCTCACCGGCATCGTGGCGATCGGGATAACGATATCTACATCGTCGTCATTCACCAGCTGAGACGCCTGCTGCATCATCGTGGAAGAGTCCGCGTTGCCGCTGTAAACATAGCCCTCATAGACATAGGTGTCTTCGCCTTCCTCGGAAAGTGCGTCCAGCTCTGCAAGGATTGCGTCTTCAATCTGATCCAGGGACGCGTGATCCATGAGCTTCAGGATTCCTACCTTATACTCCTCCGCCATCGCTGTGCCGGACACGGTCATAGCTGCCATTGTTGCTGCAAGTGCGCATACTGCTAATTTCTTTTTCATTTTAAAAGCTCCTTTCATTGTGAAATATATATTGTATCTCTACACCGGTACCACGCTGCCCGCATACGGAAGCACGTACACCGTTTTCCCGGTGAAGTCGATCTTGCTTACTAATTCCTCCAGATCCGTCCCTGCCTCGATTCCCATGGGGCGGACCATTTCCGGTTCCAGCTCCGTCAGTGTGTAGACATGGCTGGCTTTTTTCAGCTGCTCTACTGTCAGATAGAAGATATAGCCGCCGATCGTAAAGTCTGCCCGCAGCGAAGAATCCAGATGGCCCTCCTGCAATGGCTTCAGCCAGCTGAAATAATCAGGAGCGCCGCCGCCCTCCGGGCACTTGCAGGTCCAGAGCATGATTCCGCCTGGCTTGAGCGCACGCATGGCGTTCAGCATCCCTTTGCAGCCCTGATACAGATTCATATCCTTCGGGGCACCGCCGCTGGAGCAGAGAACGATATCCGCCGGCTCTTTTACCTCGACCTCATAACATTTTTTCTGAAAATCGCAGCTTGCCTCCCAGGCCGCGTCCATATCGCCGGAAAAGATTCCGCTGTGGGCACCGCTCGCCGCGACGACAAGATTAATCCCAAAGTCTGTGTGCACCAGATGCGCAGCCTCCATCATATCCTCGTGAATCGGGTTATCCTTCAGCTTACAGCAGCCCACACGGACATCGGTCATCGCCTTTTCCGGATCCAGCGCGCGCCGGTGATTCTGCCGGATCGAATCGCGCCCGGAAACGCCCGGAAGCAGATTCTTCCGCCCGCCGCCAAAGCCGGCCATCATGTGATGCACGGTTCCGCCCAGGACGATCACCTTCCGCCCCACTACAAGCGGGTTTACACGCACATTGGTTCCACGGGAGGTTGTCCCCACATAAACCAGATCCGGTGCGTCACAGTCGTGATCGAGCACCCGCACCCGGTCCACGACCTCCTGTGAGCAGATTTTCACCAGCTCCTGCTCTGTGGAAGGGCGGTGCGTTCCAACCGCAATCAGAATCACCATCTGGGCGTACGCCACGCCAACTGTGTCATGGAGGTAATCGACCAGCAACGGAATCACCTGATCCTGGTGCATCCAGCTGCGCGTGACGTCGCTGACCACAATCGTCACCTCGTCGTCCTTTTTTATAACCTCCCGCAGCGGTGCGCCGCCGATTACGCCGTCCTCAATCGAGTGCAGGAAGGCCGCTTTCAGGTCTGTAATCTCCTCCATCGGGTTCGGCAGGATCGTTTTTACCGAAGCCGCTCCGGCGACCGTAAATTCTACCTTCTCTTCGCCGTAGTCAAGTGATATTTTTTCGTCCATATGCATTCCCTCCACAATCGAACAGAACATTCTGCGCGGCCGTGCGCATCAAAACACCATACTCACCACGGCCGCCGCGAGCACCGCCGCTAAAAACACC
This sequence comes from Lachnospiraceae bacterium, assembly GCA_021200475.1. Classification (GTDB taxonomy): domain Bacteria; phylum Bacillota; class Clostridia; order Lachnospirales; family Lachnospiraceae; genus Choladousia. The sequence goes on along the minus strand of JAJQGP010000137.1, from coordinate 3,862 downwards.
AGACACACCGCGTCCTCTTTGCGGAACGGGTACTCATGGTATCCGCTGTCCACAGTCCGCAGATTAAATCCTCTCAGCTGCGCGCTCATCGCTCCGGCATCCACCTTTTTCATACTGGAAATCAGAAGCGGCACAAACAGCGGCACGATCAGACGGATTCGGTGGAAAATATTTCCTGTGTCATACTCTACCCCGCGTGACTTCTGCGCATCCTCGATGTCGTGAAATTCCGTCGTAAACAGCGGCACGAACCGGAATGCGGTCGTAACGATAAATGCGTAGCGGTAGGGCACATGCAGCCGTTTTACCAGTGCGCCGCACAGGTCGTTCATCCGTGTTATCGCAAACAGCAGCATCAGCGGAAGCATTGTCGCCACAATCCGCAGGCTGAGAAGCAGGGCGCTTTTGAGGCCGCCGACCGTAAACACACAGAACCCGCCAATCACCAGCAGCGGATCGCCGGTCCGCACAAACAGCAGCTGCAAAAGGAACATAATCAGTCCCAGCACCAGCAGGTTTCTGGTCAGGCGCAGCGCCCGTTTCTGCAGTCCCGCGAAGGAGGATATCAAAATCATCAGCACGATATAAAACAGCTCCATCAGCACGCTGCCGCAGAGGATACAGGCAATTCCATAAAGAAACGCCGCGAGCAGCTTCATGACCGGGTTCAGCCGATGTAAAAAGGAGTCTCCTGGTACATAATCCAGTAAGTTCATGCCTGTGCGCCCCCTTTTCCTTTTGAAGCCTTCCTGTCTCTGGTTCCCGCACGCTTCTCAATGGGCGCTCCGGAAGAGATTCGCTTTTCCCTTCGAATCGCCTCCGCCATTTCTTCCACCGTATACACATCCGAAAACCGTTCTCCGAACCGCAGCGCCAGCATTGGAATCTGCGCCGGCAGGACGTGCGCCTGCTCCAGAATCGACATATCCTTCATAATCTGCCCGGTCGGACCCTCTCCCACGAGCCGCCCGTCCGTCAGCACCATCACTCGCTTCGCGTACTCCTGCACCAGCTCCATATCGTGGCTCACCATCAGCACCGTCAGGCCTGTCTCCCGGTTCAGTCCCATGATATAATCCATGATCCGGATACATTCCCGGTAGTCCAGTCCGGTCGTCGGCTCATCTAAGATGACCAGCTTCGGCTTACAGGCGAGAACACTCGCCAGTGCAATCCGCTGCCGTTCTCCCCTTGAGCGGGTAAATGGGAACCAGTCTCCATTCAGTTCAAAGGTCTCCAGCATTTCCTCTGTCCACTGCCGGATCTCTTCCTCCGGCATCCCCTGTACCTGAGGGCCAAAGGCAACCTCCTCGCGCACCGTATTCTGGCAGATCTGACGATCCGGATTCTGAAACAGAAATCCCACTTTTTTCGCGATCGCACTGGTGCGCACCTTCCCGGTATCCTCGCCGTCCACATAGACGTGTCCGGAATCCGGCCGCAGCAATCCATTCGCCAGGCGGCTCACTGTGGATTTCCCGGCGCCGTTGGAGCCGATCAGCGCTACAATCTCACCTGGATGAACCACAAAGGACAGGTCGTTTACGGTGTGCGCTGCACCCGGATAAGCATACGATACATGGTCAAACTTCAGCATCCGGGCACCTCCTTGTCCGTTCCTCTCCCGCTCTGCCTGGCGCAGATGGACGATGCAAATCCGGCACGCAGCATCTGGGAGTTCTCTTATCGGAATTTCCAATCATCCCGCACATCATACCGGCAAAAGGGACAAAATCAGTCCTCACCATCCAAGTACCTCCTTCACCATCCGCTCCGCGTGGTCGACATCTGTGGGAACAACTCCGTCATAAAGCCCTTCCTTCTTCAGCTGATTTCCCAGGCGAACCACCCGCGGCACACTGATTCCAAGGGCGTCAAACAGCGGCTGCTGCTCCACAATCTCTCCGCTTTTGCCGTTAAAAACAATCTTTCCCTCATCAAGCACCACTATCCGCTTCGCGTACTGGCTCAGCATCATAATTTTCTGCTCTACGACAACGATGGTCTTTCCGAATTCCTCGTTCAGGCGTTTCAGAATCTCATAAATCATGATCGTGCTTTTCGGATCCAGCTCACCGGTCGGCTCATCCAGCACAATAATCTCCGGCTGCATCGCCAGAATCGACGCTATCGCCACCTTCTGCTTCTGTCCGCCGGAAAGAGAGCTGATCTCCCGATGCCGCAGCTCCTGAATCTGCAGCATGGCCAGCACCTCATCCAGCCGTTTGCCAATCTGCTCGTGAGGCAGACCAAAATTCTCTAATCCGAACAGGATCTCATCCTCCACTTCCGAGGACACCATCTGGCTGTCGATGTCCTGGAAGACCTCCCCCACAAAGCGGGCAAGCTCCTCCGTCTGCACGTCCACGGTATCTATGCCATTGACCTTTACTTCCCCGTAAAAGTCTCCGGGAAAATGATGCGGTACAATCCCGGAAAACGCGTAGGTCAGCGTCGACTTTCCCGCGCCGGAGTTTCCTGTGATCCCGACAAAGTCCCCGTCTTCAATGACAAGATTGATATTACTCAGGGCATTGTGCTCCTGTCCCTTATAACAAAAGCTGAAATCCTTACACGCAATCATGGAATCTGTCTTTCCTTTCCGCTGCCTGGTTTTTATTCTTTGTTGATAATTTTATCTACCGGGATACTCAGCACCGTAACGATCACACAGTTCAGGCAGGCCGTCACCACCGTGACAAGCGCCATGCTCATAAACTGCGCCATCGGCATCGGGTTCGCGTAGGTCAGCGCCGCCAGTCCGGTGAACGCAAACCCGGAAATCAGCGTCGTGATAAATGTATTTACCAGCGCCTTTGGCGCCTTCGGCATGGGATTTGCGAGCAGCAGGCACATCGCGACCGCGCCGACGGTCTCACTGATCAGGCCAAGCCAGGCCATCGAGGTACCGATCTGGCTGATGCAGCCGGAGATAAATCCGATGATCGCCGCTTCTCTGATATTCGGCTTAATGATCAGAATCGAAAGGCAGTAGGTCGCGATCAGAAAATTCGGGTGCATATTTCCAAGCACCAGAAAGCTTGCGCACAGGCGCAGCACCACGCCAACCGCCATCATGATTCCCACCAGAATCAGGTTGTTAATGCTCTTCAAACCTGTCTGGTTGTCCGTCTTAACCTGTCTTTTCTCTGCCATAGTATTTCCCTTTCCATGTGTAAGATTCCGCCCATCCCCGCCGCACACACGGGGAATGGAAAATGTGTCGCAGCTGGCATGAACCCGGATATTGAGAACTCTTTTTCAGGCTTTCTCACATCCCTCTGCTATGGAAAGCCGATTGCTCCGTACCTCGCATTTTTCCAATAAAAAAGTCCTTATGAAAACATAAGGACAGATTCTATTCTGCGGTACCACCTTATTTGCTGTCTCTGCTCCTTCCGGATCACTGGTCAAAGCTCATCTGCCGCCCTTGCCCGTAGCCACGAGCTGCCGCCGGCCCTTTGTCCGCCATCCAGGTCAAACCAAAGACAACCACTCTGCGAAATGCTGACACATTTCCGACCCTTAACGCAGGCATACGTCTTGACTACTGGCCGCAAACTCTCGATACGTTCTCCATATCGATCCCTCAACGTGCGGCGTTCACCTCGCCCTCCGTGACCCATTTGCAGGCTGCTTACTGTGGGTATCCCAGCACCACCCACTCTCTGTGAGCGCATCTCCTGTTTGACTTTCACATCGTCGGTTTCCCCTATTCAAATAGTCACAGCCGAAAGATTTCTATAAAGCTGTGAGATACCGTTATTTTGGCATATACAAACGAATTTGTCAACCAATTTTTTGTTGCTGACGGCGTAAATCTACTGTAGGAATCGTAGTGGCGGAGACCACCAGAAATGCA
>JAJQGP010000089.1 GCA_021200475.1 Lachnospiraceae bacterium | reverse complement strand
TCGGTCGGCGCTAAACGGACATCCACTGGATGTCCAGCGCCCGCCCATCCCGAAATGAAAATACAGCCTTTAGCAGGTGAACCTGCACAGCTGTCTTTTCATTTCGATGCTGTTCTGAATTGTTATTTAAATTAAATTGCTGGGAATAAAACAATTATCCGCATCAATTGGAATCGGCTCTTCACACATGCATATAATGCCGCCATTTCCTCTATTCAGGGAAGCCTTGTCGATCACGCTGTATTTTTTTACCTCTCGTCGATCCGGGTTGGCACTTTTCTTGATTTCCAGTGGGTGAATCACATTATTTTCCTCGATAAACAGATCAATTTCTTTTGCATTAGAATCACGAAAATATGTGATATTCACTTTGGATTTTGCGTAGGCATAGTTTTTTACCAGCTCCATCACCACATAATTCTCATAATAGTGACCGCTGACAGCGCCATTTCGCAGCGTGTCCGGCGTCAGCCACATGGAAAGCCAGGCACACAGGCCTGTATCACAAAAGTATAGTTTCGGGGTTTTGCTCAGCCGTTTCAATCCATTGTTGGAATAAGGAGCAAGCAGATAGATGATGTGGAGACCCACAAGCACTCTCAGCCACTCCTTTGCAGTGGAAGGAGCAATATCGGCGGACTCCGCAAGAGTCGCATAGTTTACCTGTTCCGCAACCAGAGAGGCGCAGCCGACAAGGAATTTGCGAAATTTCACAGCATCCGTAATCCCTCCGGCTTCTGTCACATCACGCATCAGGTATGTGTCCACGTAGGAATTAAAATACTCCTGCCTCAGCTCATCATCCACCCCCTGAATCTGCGGCATACCGCCCTCCCAAATGTGCTGAAACACAGCAAGCACATCATTTTTAGGCAGTTTTCTCTGTCTTTCCTGCAGCGCAGGCAGGGAAAAATCCAGTTCCTTTTCAAAGATAAGCCCGGCCTTTTCCCGGGCAGACAGACTGTACAGTTCCAGAATCCCGATTCTGCCTGCCAGTGTCTCACGGACTTTTTTCATCATCTCATATTGCTGAGAACCAGTCAGCCAAATCAATCCCGTTTCCTCGCTTTCGTCGCAGATCACCTTGATCTGTTCAAACAGCTCCGGAGCCTTTTGCACCTCATCAATTAAAATTGGCGGCTTGTAGGTCTGGAAAAACAAAACAGGGTCTGTCTGCGCCAGTTCTCGAACCATCAGATTGTCCATAGTAACATAGGTGCGTTCGCTGCCCTCTGACAGATGCTTCAGCATCGTGGTCTTTCCAACCTGACGGGCGCCGGTGATAAGGACGACTTTAAAAAAATCATTCAGTTTTAAGAACTTTCTCTCAAGCTCTCTTGTAGTATATACCATAATGTCTCCTTAGATTTACGAAAATCGGTGGTTGATTTCTATTTTATCTTAAATTTTAAAAAAGTCAACGATCAATGGCATATAAAACTCGATTTATCAAAGCTGTTTCGGTCCTGCCACTGCTTTTGCCGCACGAATCAGAGCCTTCGATGAATTCTAATAATTGCAAGTTGTGCGGTCTGCTGTTTCTGAATCATTCGGCACTGTCACAGCTAACCCAGATTGGAATCAAGAATATCATTTTTCTGGTGGAATCACAAGATGTGTTCGCATTTTTCTGGTGGATTTTTAATGAAATTATACATTTTTTAGGCGAAATAGATGTTTGAATAGGAATAAACTCCTTCCGCTCTCTGACAGAAACTTAAGCATAGTGTGCTTTCCAACCTGGCGGGAATCGGGGAAATTCTGAATAAGAACAGAAAAGAGTACCACCGACATCCGATGATACTCTTTTACCAACAATCCATTCAAAACAAATTTTCTTCTCACACCAGGCTCAGCCCGCCGCTCACATCCAGCACAGTGCCTGTGATATATGACGTCTCTTCGCTCGCCAGGAAGCAGATCGCTCCCGCCAGGTCCTCCGGTGTTCCCATCCGGCCGGCCGGGATATACGGCAGCATCGCCGAAGTATCCTTCATCTTCGGTCCATGATCCGGCCCTTTGTGCGGCAGACGCTCGATGGCGCCCTTCTGAATGCAGTTGACCGTGATGCCCTCGTCTGCCAGCCGCGCGGCGCAGTTTTTCGTCAGAGAGAGCACCGCACCCTTTGCCACTGCATTGGTGAAGCCCTCCAGCTTTCCGCCTCTGGCACCCTCTACGGTCGTCATGAAGATGACGCGCGGGCAGGCGCTTTTGCGCAGATACGGAAGTGCGCATTTGAGCATCGTATAGCTTCCGCCAAGCAGAAGCCCGACATCCTTAAGCAGCATCTGAGTGTCAACCGTGTCAATGCTGTCCTCAAAGCCGTCTCCGCCCATGTTGCAGATGATCACATCGATAGACCCCTGCTCCTCAAAGATTTTCCAGTAAACTTCCTCATCCGGCACCGGCGGCGTCTGGGCGTTTCCGTCCTGGACTGCCACACATTTTCCCGGATAACCGAGGGTTTCCATCTCATCCATCAGTCCCTGGGCCTGCGCCGGCTGATGGGTCATCATGACCACATTCATCCCCGCCTGGCAGAGCGCTTTTACCGCCGATACGCCGTCGCCGCCGCTCGCACCGGCAAAGACGCAGGTACGTCCTTTTAATGTCTGCATATTCGAATCCTCCATCTATGCTGTATTTTCTAACCTCATGATCCAGCTTCCTTCAGATAGAAAGCGCCGGACACAGCCAGTCTGTCCTATATCTTATACAAATCTCTTCATCCACTTCGCCATATAGTCATACAGCGCGTTCTCGGTATCCCCAAATTCGCCCGGCGTTTTCTCCGCGTCGCGGTTCGGGAAGAACATATGGGTTGCGCCGCGCACAAAGGCAATCGTCACATCTTCCATTTTCGCGCGCTCATAGATCATCTCGGAAGCCAGATACTCATACCCGCCGGTCATACCCATGAGCAGGGTCGGAACCGTGATTCCATCAATATTACCGATCGGGGAAGCGTAACTGGATTTCCAGTCCACTCCAACGATCCCGTCTTCAAGAACCGCAAACTCTTCGGTCGTTCGCAGCGCCTGTGCGCTTAAAAAGCCTTTGACAGTGTTCTTGTTTACGCCCATTCCATAAGTATTCGAGAAGCAACGATCACATTCCGCCGTACGCAGGCTATAGATCCGCTCATGAGTCACCGTTCCATCGCCATGAACCAGGTCATACTCTCCCTTTGTATGGCTCAGGAAATGCGTATCCTCCGGCAGCAGCCGGTTGTTCGGCTTGGGCTGGTCGGCCGCCGTGATGAAGAACGGCTCGTCGTCCACGTAGTTGCCCTCGCCCTTCTGAATCTTCTCCAGGCGCTCCAGTGCAAGAGCAATCAGCTTATCGTTTCTCGCCTTCTGCGCAGCCTGATATTTTCTGATGAATGCTTCGCTGTAATGCGCTCCTGCCGGATCATAGCCGTTTGCCGGATCGAAGATGTCATATTCCGGATTCAGCTTCATGCCGTTTCCTTCCTCTTCAACTGCCGGATCCATGCTCAGCAGAGACATCACACCATTACCATAGTTCGCATCGATCAGCATCAGCCCATCCGCTGCGGCCGGTTTTTCTTTCAGGGTGCATTTGTAAATCATTTCATCGCCCTGATAAATTTCCGGGCCATTTTCCGCGATGCTCTGATAGGCTGTCATCAGAGTCGCGCCTCCGCTGTGCCCCATCAGAATAATCTTTTCAATTTCCTTATTCTGGCGAAGATAGCGGATCGCTGAGTCAAGCATCATAAATTTCCGGTCGATCTCACCGCCCTCGATTGATTCACACGCAAGTACATGATACCCTCTTTCGGCGAGAGCCGGAGCCATCTTAAGCCCCATATAATTCTGGTCGCAGTGCATCAAAACGACCGCGATCTGACTGGTCTCTGTCGGATTGATCGGCGCGTATTCCATCGCGTGAGAATGTCCCATATCCATCACGATCAGGGTCTCCTGGATGGTCTTATTTACCTCTTTTTCAATCTCTCCATTCCGTCCAATTCTTACAATCATACGTCTCCTCCTGCCTTCGCTGCGTAAGTCTAATACCGCAGCCATTGATTAGCCATAATATCATTTTTTATAGTAAACGACGTAAGTCGTTTTACACTTCAGATCTGTCGCCGCAATTCTTTCAATCGGTCTGCTGCTCCCCCCAATACGCCACCAGCTGTTCATACAGAGATTGCGTGGTCTCCGCATTGTCTATGTTGAACACAGCGGTTTTTTCTGCGTCCGAAATCACGATACAGGATGTGACTTTCGTTGTGAAATAAGCATGATAAGTTCCAAGGGATTCACTCTCCCAGGTTCCATACCCGTTTTTCTTATTTACAATACCGCCGTCCACTGCATAACCATAATCCGGCTCTTCTTCCAGTTCAATCGACACTATCTCCGAAAAATAGAATACATCAGAGGTATCGTTTTGTCCAGAAAAAGAAACCATTCCCTCCTCATCGGAAAATTGAATGGCTGCGGACGGCTGGGAGTAAAAGAAATAATATACCGTCACGCCCGCGAGAATCAGAAAAACAAGGATAACGTTTATGGTTTTTTGTTTTCCGGTGAACATTCCATCACACTCCTGATGATTTCAGATTGCACTCTTAGTCTACGTCTTTACCCGATTTCCTTGATACGGCAGCAGGATACGAAGTGGTCTTTCCCGACCTCTACCAGCTTCTGCGGCTGCTGGCAGGCCTCTGTCGCATAAGGACATCTGGATGCGAAGCGGCAGCCCGGTTTCGGGTTAATTGGGCTCGTAATTTCACCCTTAAGCTGAATGCGCTGCATGGGCTTATGGATATCCGTGGAAGGAATCGCAGAAAGCAATGCCTTCGTATATGGATGCAGCGTATTATGGAAAAGCTCCTTAGTCGGACTCTTCTCTACCAGCTGTCCGAGGTACATGACACAGATGTTATCGGAAATGTGCCGGACAACTGAAAGGTCATGCGTGACAAACATGTACGCCATGCCCAGCTGCTCCTGCAGCTCCTGCAACAGGTTCAGCACCGCTGCCTGAATCGACACGTCCAGGGCGGATACCGGCTCATCGCAGACGATGAATTCCGGCTGCAGCGCCAGTGCGCGGGCAATGCAGACTCTCTGGCGGCGGCCGCCGTCGAGCTCATGCGGATAAGCTTCCCGCAAACGTTCATCGATACCAACCAGCTCCATCAGACGGTTGGCTTCCTCTTTCAGTTCCTTTTTGGAATGGAAGCGCCCGGACATTTTCAGCGGCTCAATGACCGTGTTTTCAATGCGCAGACGGGGATTCAGGCTCGAATACGGATCCTGGAAAACAATCTGCATCTTCTCACGAACCTTTTTCAGATCATGTCCTTTCACATCCGTGATATCCTGCCCGTTCAGGTAGATTTTTCCCTCGGTGGACTCAAGAAGGTGGATCAGGGTACGGCCAAGCGTACTTTTTCCGCAGCCGGATTCGCCTACCACGCCGAGCGTCTCGCCTTTCTGGATGGTAAAGCTGACGTCATCCACTGCGTGATTGGTTCCGGCAGGAACCTTAAAATATTTTTTCAGATGCTCCACACGAATTAATTCTTCAGCCATCTGCTTCTCCTCCCTTCCTTACGCATGCGCAGAAATGGCCTGGCGCCACCTCACGCATGGGGATTTCTCCAGATCTGCACGCGTCCGTTGCATACGGACATCTCGGTGAGAACGCGCAGCCCTTTGGCAGATTCGTCGGATCAGGCGGCATCCCCGCGATCGGCTTCAGCTTCTCATTATCGTCTGTCATACTCGGAAGAGAAGCAAACAGTCCGTTCGTATACGGATGGGTCGGATGATCAAACAGATCCTCCTTGCTGCCGCTTTCTACGATTCTCCCCGCATAAATCACTGCTACAGTGTCACAGGTCTGCGCAATGACGCCCAGATCGTGCGTGATCAGGATCATGGAGGTTTCAAATTTTACTTTTAATTCATTGATCAGATCCAGCACCTGTGCCTGAATCGTCACATCCAGAGCGGTCGTCGGCTCATCCGCCAGAAGAAGCTGCGGGTTGCAGGCCAGCGCCATCGCGATGACCACGCGCTGCTTCATCCCGCCGGAGAACTGGTGCGGATACTCTCCATAGCGCTCTGCAGGAATGCCTACCGTCTCCAGCATCTCACCGGCCTTTTTCATTCCAGTGGCATTGTCATAGCTGTTGTGCAAAAGCAGAACCTCCAGAATCTGGTCGCCGACCGTCATCAGCGGATTCAGCGCCGTCATCGGATCCTGGAAAATCATCGCAATCTTGCCGCCGCGCACATCCAGCATCTCATCCTCTGTTTTTTTCAGAAGATCCTCGCCCTCCAGCAGAATCTGTCCGCCTAAAACCTTTGCGGGCGGATCCGGGAGAATTCCCATGATAGCCTTCGCGATGGTAGTCTTCCCCGCACCTGTCTCACCAACCAGGCCGAGTGTTTTTCCTTTCGGCACGCTAAGGCTCACACCATTGACCGCATGCACCGTTTTACGCGCCTGTGTATAGATCACTTCAAGATCTTTGACAGAAAGAAATTCTTTATTTTCAGCCATTTTTTCTAATCCTCCTTCTATCAGTCTCTCAGCTTCGGATCCAGCGCGTCGCGGATACCGTCGCCCATCAGGTTAATCGCAAATACAGTCAAAGCAATCGCGATACCCGGAACCAGCAAAAGGTGCAGACTCGTACGAATGTATGAACGCCCATCCGAAAGCATCGCGCCCCACTCCGGACTTGGCGGCTGGATGCCCAGACCAATGTAAGAAAGGGAAGCTGCCATAATCATAGTCGAGCCAATGCCCATCGTAGTCGTCACGATAATTGGCTGGATCACATTTGGCAGCAGGTGTTTGAACATAATCACCAGACTACTGCAGTTGATGGACTGTGCCGCCTCTATGTATTCCTTGGAACGTTCCGTGAGTATCTGGCCGCGGATCATTCGCACCGTTCCCGGGACACCGCCCACCGTCAGAGCAATCACCGTCGGGAAAAATCCTTTTCCCAAAGCACTGGAAATCAAGATACACAGGAGCGTTCCCGGAAGCGCTGACCAGACATCCATCAGGCGCATGATCAGAGTTTCCGTGATTCCGCCAAAGTAGCCGCCGATGGAACCGACCACTACGCCGACAAACGCACCGAATACAGATGCGGAAACACCGAGCGCCAGAGAATACCTGCCGCCATACATCAGACGAGTACACATGTCACGCCCCAAGGCATCACAGCCCAGAATGTGATTCGCCGATGGCCCTGCATACATATTCAGCAGATCGACGTCATTGACTCCATACGGAGAGAAAAACGGACCGATCAGACAGAACAGCACGATTATAACAAACAGAATTACGCCCAGCTTCGCGCTGAAGCTTTTTGTCATTCGTCTCATGAAATCTGCGAATGGATTCGTTCTGTAGCTTTTCTTTTCTCTTGCCATTTAACCCACCTTCTTTCCTTTGCTGTACTGTGCCTTAATCCGCGGGTCAAGGAATGCGTAGCACAGATCCATAAGCAGGATGGCGATCGACGCAAACAGTGCAAAGAAAATTACACAGGCCCGTACCACCGGATAGTCGTGCTGGTTCACGCCGGAGAGCAGATAAGCGCCAATGCCGGGAATGGAAAATACGGATTCAATCACCGGAGAACCAGCGATCACCGTCGCCAGGCCGCCTCCCACACCCGTGATAATCGGCATCAAGGCGTTCGGAAGCATATGCTTTCTGACAATAACGCCCTCTTTCTGTCCTTTCGAGCGGGCCGTCGTTACGAAATCTGCGCGGATCACCTCCAGCATACTGCTTCGCGCCTGTCTGGCATTGATCGCGATACCACCAAGAGAGCAGGAAATAATCGGCAAAATATAACACTTCCAACTATCAATTCCATATGCAGGCACCCATCCCAGTTTCAAAGAAAACAATAGAATCAACAGGAGCGCGACAAAGAAATCCGGCGCTGATATAAACACCATTGCTATGATCATAACCGCGGAATCCTGCCATTTTCCTTCATGTGTGCCGGCAAAAATGCCAAGCAGCGTTCCAATGACAACGTTGAGCACCATCGCGCTTAAACCGACAATCAGGGTACGCGGCAGACGAACAAGAAGCTCATCAATCACCGGACTGGAAAATACCCAGGAGGTACCGAAATCCAGTCTCAGGAAGGTATTAAACATATAGGTGCCGAGCTGCTGCAGATAGGATTTATCTAATCCCATCACGATCCGCTTCTGTGCAATGGTTTCCGCGGAAGCTTCTTTTCCGAGAAGAAGACTTGCCGGGTCTCCCGGAACCAGATAGGTGATTGTAAAAATAACGAGCCCTGCACACCAGAGAATCACGATCATACTTAAAATTCGTTTGATGACATATTTAATCATGAAAATCCTCCTATGCAATTGTGTCTGCCGCATATTCCCTGTATTTCGGGTCAGTGACAGGCAACATTGTCTGTATTCTGTTATGTCAGGAGCCCCTGCACCATTATCAGCGCCGGTGAATCAGGGGAATTCCGGACTGCGGGGCTCCACATATCAGATGATGTTTTTTATTACTCTACAGAAAAGCTTGCTGCACCCGGAGTATAATATCCCTCGCGATAGAACATTTCAGAGATATCCTTCGTGTAGACAAGGCCGGAACTGATCTTCGCTACCGGATAGAAGTACGCATGCTCTACCACATAGTCCAGAACCTCTCTCATATGCTCCGCGTCATGCGTCGCATCTGCGGTTGCGGTCTCATACAGCTCCTGAAGTGTCTCATCCTCAATCAGGGAGAAGGTCAGTCCGCTGTTTACCTCATTGTCCATCATCAGATGCCAGCTGCCGACCATGTTGGAGCCGCCGAGCGTATTGATCATAATATCCCACTGATCGGAATACTGCGGGCTGGTGATGGTGTTGTAGGTATCGTTGGTAACGGAGTTGATCTCAATATTGATACCAGCCTGTGCCAGCAGAAGCTGCATCATGGTTGCTGCTACAACAGCCGCCTCGTTGTTCACACAGATCAGTGTCAGGGTCTCTCCCGCGTAACCGGACGCTTCCACATACTCTTTCGCCTTATCCAGGTCATACTCTGTGACAAAGGTATCTGTCAGCTCCAGACTCTCATCATAATCGGTGAAAGCTTCCGTTCCAAGCGTGGTTGCTGCTGTGTAAGAACCGCCCATTGCTGTGCAGATTGTCTCGTTGTCTAAAGCATAGAACATCGCGCGGCGCAGATCCTCGTTTACTGTCTGCGCATTCGGAGCGAAATACCAGAAGTCGCCCTGTGTAATGATCTCTACCTTATAATTTGCAGACTGTGCTCCGGTCTGGAACTCTTCCAGCATGGAAAGCGGAACATAGCTGCAGACATCCAGCGTACCGGTCTCCAGGCCGATTACCGCAGTAGAAGCCTCTGTTACGACATCCAGCTCATAGGTCTGTACCGTTGCGGTATGACGGCCGGAAAGCTCTGTATGATTCAGTCCCCAATACTCGTCGTTTGCTTCCATCACAACCTTGGAACCTGCGGTAAACTCAGTCACTTTATAGCAGCCAGTGCCGCACGGATCCGTTGTCATGCCATTGTGATCCTCATAAGCCTTCTCTGAGAAAATCAGTGTACGCACAAGCGGGAACTCTACTTCAGAAATCGCAGGCGGAGTCTCTGTCCAGTGCATATAGAAGGTGTAATCATCGATGACTTCAATCGAATCAAAATAATCAAAGCGGATCGCCTGACCATTGTTGATAATCCACTCGAAGCAATATTTTACATCGCTGGAGGTAATGTTGTTGCCGTCCCAGTCATAGATATCACTGTTCAGCGTAACAAGCCAGGTTGCGCCATCGTCCATTTCCTCATAACCGGAAGCCAGGCACGGAAGCAGCTCGCCGCTGTTGTCATCCGCGAAATCAAACAGGCTCTCATATACGCCGTAGATCCAATAGTAGCGGGAACCTACGTTTACATCGTCACCTTCCAGATCCTGCGGATCCTCAGAAATCGCCACAACCAGCTTCTCATAACGGCCATTGTCCAGGATTACACCGCTCGCTGCAGACGCGCTGATGCCAAATCCTGACAGTGCTACCGCAACCATTCCTGCCGCGGAACCTTTTAAAAAGTCTCTTCTGCTGATTTCCTTCATCATTTTTGTTTTCCTCCTTGTGAAATAATGAATTGAATTATAAATACAAACCGGCCATGCCGGTCAGATTCCTGATGTAATCATTCTGTGATGCTTCACAGGCAATCGTGTCCTTCTCACCGGTACAGAATCTCCGTACCCTCATCATCAGACGGCCGCTCCGCCGCTTCTTCCACCCGGTACGGAATGCTGCGTTCCATCTGAAAAATTAATAGGGAAAGAACTGCTCCCGCCAGGAAATACACCATATGCAGCGCATCTGTCCGTAAAAGCTGTCCCTGGGATAAAAGACAGCCAATCGCGGTAAATACCGCATCCGCTCCAAAGCAGGCCGCCGCTGCCTTTGCCGCCCGGATCAAAGCCTTCGACGAGCTCTTATAATCGCCAGTCGTCATGCGTTGCGGAGCAAACAGGTATCCGGTCAGCAGCGTATAGCCCATATAGGTCAGAGATAAAATAGTCAGCAACTCTGCAATCGCCAGGTACCAGGCTGTGGCTGCGGTCTCCTGCGCTTCTATCACTCCAGTATGGTAAATAAGCCAGGCCATGAGAACAAATGCAAGCAGAAAAAACAGCTTCATGATCATTCTCATCGTTTTGGGAATCTCCTGAACGTAAACAGGCCCCGTATATTTCCGGATGATTTTTTTCTTACCCCTCTCATTGGTCGTACAATACTCCGTATAGTTTTCAAAGAACCGATGGTAAGATAAACTGTGGTAGGAGCGGGAATCCGCTTCCTTCTCCCTGGCCTTCCTGTTTCTTTTGGCCTGTTTGCTCTCCCGTCCGTAAAGATTGTTCAAAGGCAAGTCCTCCTTTCGCTGTTCCTGTGCCGCAGCGTTTCATCCGCTCCTCCCCGGCTTCCGTTTCCGGGGTTTGCTTTTCTCTTTCATCTGATGGCAATACTCTATCACATTTTGCGGCTTGGCATTAAACCACAAACCAAAGAGGGTGCTTCAAAAAATGCATCGTCAGTTTCACTTCTTTTCTGCTGATTTAGCACTGGTTTTCCGTCATTTTTATTGTTAATAGATTGATTTTGATTGGATAAGAAAGGGAAATGTAATTATTCAGAACAGCAGACCACAGATCAGATCTTCGAGAGACACAGTTACAAGACAAATCACCGCATCTCTCAAAAAGCGTTTGACGCATAAACAGTTCAGAAGAGAGCCTCACGCCTATTTTATTCCATTCAGAAATTCCACCAAAGCATACAGTGGAATATTCACCATCCAATCCTGTTCCCGATAATCCGACATGGAGGACCGTATGGCAATGTCCGGCTGATACTTCTGGCAATAGCTGCGAAGGCTTTTGGCATGCAGATTCTCCTCCGCTTTTACTTCCACAGGAATGATATGGCCATACCGCTGCACAACAAAGTCAATCTCACCGCTCGAATTCTCTGTCGAATAATAGTACAGATTCATTCCGGCCGCGGACAACTCCTGAGCAACAAACTGTTCTGTCAATGCGCCTTTAAATTCCGTAAATACACGATTTCCTTCCAGCAAAGTACGGGCATCCAGGTCACAAAGTGCTGATAAAAGTCCCACATCGATGAAGTACAGTTTAAAGCAGTTCATTTCCATATAAGAAATAAGCGGCATTCCCGGTTTGCTGATACGGTATCCTTTATGAACCAGACCACAATCCAGGAGCCACTGAATTGCAAGTTCAAAATCTTTCGCACGGGCGCCCTCGCGGACCATCCCATATATGAATTTCTTATTTTCTTTTGTCAGCTGCATCGGGATGGAATTCCACACCATCTGTATCCGCGGTACTGTTTCAGTTGGCGCATGTTTGGAAAAATCATTCGCGTAATAAACCAGAAGCTGTCGCTGCACATTCTGTACCTCATAAACGTCATCCGTTTCAAAATAAGTACAGACTGCTTCCGGCATCCCGCCTACATAATAATATTTTCTCAGAAAATCCGCGTACTTTGAGGAAAATGCCGTAATCATTTGAAAATCATTCTTTCGCAATAACTCTGCCAGTTCCGATTCCCCCGCCGCCATCAGGAATTCTCTGAAATTCAGAGGATATAAACTTAAAAAATCCACCTTTCCCACCGGAAACGATGTCCCTTCGTGAAGAGCCACACCCAGCAGCGAGCCAGCGGCGACAATCGCATATTCCGGCGCGTTTTCCTGAAAATACTTCAGCGCAGTCAGTGCTTTCGGAACCTCCTGAATCTCGTCAAATATGAGAAGTGTATCCTCCGGACGGATCTGCATCCGGCTTTCCACTTTCAGCGCTGACAGAATTCTGGATATATCAAAATCCATAGAAAAGACATTTTTCATGCGTTCATTGTTGTCGAAACTGATATACACGGACTGCTTAAAATACCGTCTGCCAAATTCTTTCATAATCCACGTCTTCCCCACCTGTCTGGCTCCGCGGATCAGCAGCGGTTTTCTTGTCTTTTTCTCTTTCCATTTTACAAGCTCTTCCATTAGTAAACGTTCCATAAATGTCCCTCCATAATGCAAAATCCTGTTTTAAAATAGTTCAGTGTCTTTATTATTAACCCGTATTGAGGTTAAGAATAACATTTTTCATGTGGAAATACAAGATTATTTCACATTTTTCATGTGGAAATACGAGATTGGTTCGAATTTTTCATGTGGAAATTGAATGATTATTCTACATTTTTCAGGAAAAATAAAACCCCGCTTTTTACAGCGGGGTACTTTCGTACAAAAATCAGATCATCGCGTCAAAAGAAAGGTTAAAGTCCCCGTGGCGCACATGCCACCGCTTTGCGAAATTGACAAACGCTTCGGCGGCTTGCGTGAGCGGAACGTCATTGCGGTAACACATACAGACCTCATACTGCATCCGCGGCTCCAGCGGAATAACCTTCACTCCCGGATATTCCGGCGTCGTGTCCGCATTTCCATGCATCAGCGCGATGCCGATTTTTTCCTTTACCAGACGCATCAGATCCGTTCCCACCGGAACAGATGCAGAGACTTCGCGCACAAAGCCTACCCGCCGGTAACGTTCCAGAAAGGTATCGTCAAAAACCACATCATCGCAGAGAGCCACAAACTGCTCCCCGCGCAGATCCTCCAGGCGAACGGACTCCCTGTCGGCAAGCGGATGACCCTCATAGAGGACAGCCAGCACTTCTTCTTTATAAAATGGAATCGAATTCAAATCTTCATGGGAGGATGTCATGGTAGAGAGGAATGCCACCTCCACCTGCCCGGAGCGCAGTTCTACTTCGATATTGGAGCATTTCTGATAATCAATATTGTAGGTCGGATACTCTTTCTTAAAATCAATCATCAGGTCGATGATCTTCCCTTCCGACGCAATCCGGATCACGTCCGGATCCTTTTCTTCCGGGTGCAGAGACTGGTAGCACTGCGACTGCAGCATGGCGATCTTTTCTGCATATGGAAGGAAAAGCTTGCCATTTTCATTCAGAGAAAACCCTCTCCTGGTACGGTCAAATAACGGCACACCAAACTCTTCTTCGATCGACTGGATATGGCGAACAAGAGAGGACTGCGAAATAAACAGCTTCTCTGCCGCGGCATAAGAGCTTCCCAGCTTTGCCAGAGCGAGGAATTCCTGGATGTTTTTCGTCTCCATATTTCTTGATACCTCCCTGTATTTTTACATTTGAATATGCGGCAATACCACTGTGTACGTTCTTTTGCGTCACACTGTCTGGTATCGCCGCAAAACTTATGTCCAGTCTACTCGATTTTAGTCAAAAAAGCAAGAGTCTGTTCCCTGGAATCCGTTTTTTTGTCAGCTTCAGGCTGTTTTTCTTATCTGTTTTTAGCACTTTTTGCCGTTCTGGCACTTCTCACTGTTTTTGCATTTCCGGAAGATATTTTTCTACATCCAGAAGTAAAATGCAAAGAAGCAGAATGACACAGGTAATGGCATCTACCCAGATGTAGCTGAATTTCATGGCGGAAATTACTGCTGCAGACTGGGTTTCCAGTGTGGAATCATACCCGGCAGCAGCAAGCACCCACATCACACTGGCCCCGCCAATGCCCATACCGATCTTCTGTCCCATAGACTGGGAAGCAGACATCAGGCCTTCCGCGTGAATACCAGATTTCCACTCCACATAATTCGCCGAATCTGCAATAAATGCGTAAATACCGGCAAACATCGGACCTCCCGCAAAGCTCCGCAGGAAAGCGCAGCCAAGAAGCAGCGTCTTGCTGGTCGGATCAATGAGAACCAACAGGAAACTCAAAATCAGTCCCAGGGAGCATACGGACATGAAGGAACGCTTGGAGAAGCGTTTCGTCAGATAGGGTGTGACAGCCAGCATGATAATGCTCGGAGTAACTCCCAGTCCCAGCAAAGTAGCGGTATACATGGAATCCCCCAGCACCCACGTACAATAATAAATCGTACAGGACGCCGCATTAGCGTTATAAACCAGAGTGCAGATACCGAAAATCAGGCAGCACCAGAAATATTTGCATTTCAATACTGCACCGAACTGCTCCATAAGCGGCGGCGCCTGCTTCTTCTGACCGGATTTCTCCGTATGGCCGTCTTCTTCCATGTCTACCTTTTCCCGGCAGACGAGAGCCTCAATCAGAATCAGCACACCCGCGACGAGACCCACGATCACACTGGTGTACCGCCAGCCTATGTTCAGGTAAAGCACCGTGATGCCGCTTGCGGCTGCGATCTGCGCCAGGTTCTGCATAATGATCGCCACCGTGGAGGTCAGGGTGCGATCCTCGGAATCCCGCGTCATACGCGGCAGAAGAGCCGTGTGTGAAATACCATAAATCGTATATACAATCGCATTCAGGAAAATATAAGTAATATACGCGTAAACAAGCTTCATCTGCTCCGCCCAGCTTGCCGGAACATTGAGGATAAGAATGATGCCAGCCAGCATCAGAGGAGCAGCCACAAAAATCCACGGACGCGCCTTTCCCAGCTTCGTGTTGGTGCGGTCTACGACACTGCCCATGGCAAAATCACTGACGCCGTCAAAAACACGGGCCACTACCATCATGGTCGCGATGGCCATCGGCGCAATCAAAGCCGTGTCTGTATAATAGGCCGTGATAAAGTTTGACATCAAAACACTCATAATATTACCGCCGCTCATACCGCAGCCATAAGCCAGCTTCTGCGAAATGGGTACTTTTGTATTTTCGTTCGCTTTCATTTGATTTCCTTTCTTATTGCTATCGTAACGATTCAGCACCTTCACAGTTACGAGGTGCTGTTCTGAATCGTTATACGCTATCTTCATTCAAACGGGAACACAACTCCCGCCTGTGCGCGCAGCTCTGTCATTATTTTCGAGATAGCCAGCGTCTGCTCCCATGGAGCATCCTCTGTCTGTGTTTTGCCTTCCCGGATCGCCTGCTCAATCTTGATCCATTCATGCTCGTATCCTTTCACAAAAGGAATTTCAGAATTCACAATCAGCGGCGGAAGCTCCGGTTTTTCACGGAGGGAGCCATCCAGATTGCGAATCTCCAGCTCATTTGGATTGGATACGGAATCCAGGTAGATACTGCCCTCTGTACCAAAGATCTCACAGAACTCTTCCCTTTCGTCTTCCGGTGTATTGATCGTGGAAACACATTCAATCTTTACCCCGCCCGGATAAGTCACCGTATAGTAATCTCTGGCATCCACACCACTCTCCAGCATCTCAAAATGTCCCTCAGCTGACTCGTAATCCGTTCCAAAATGGCAGGTCATCCGGCTTAAAATATAAGGTCCCATATCCAGAAGCGAACCGCCGCCGGTTTCCAGCTTCTTTACACGCTCCAGGAACATGACGTTGCCTTTGCTGATAATTTTTGCACCCGTCAGACGGCCAATCTTTCCATCTTTGATGATGTGGTCAATGATGTGCCGGGACGGCAGAAAGGCCGGCCAGAGGGCTTCTGATAAGAAAACACCCTTTTCCTTCGCCTTATCAATCATCGTTTTCGCCTGTGTGTAGTTCACAGCAAATGGCTTCTCTACGACCACATTTTTTCCGTGTTCCAGCGCTTTCAGACACAAATCCATATGTACATGATTCGGAACCGCAATGTACACGACATCTACCGCGTCATCGCTCATCAATTCCTCATAGCTGTCATACACCTTCTGCCAGCCATATTTTTCCGCGAAAGGACGGCAGGAGTCGGCAGACTGGCCTGCCACGCCATATTTTACGATTCGTTCACTATTCAGCTGTCCCAAAATATCCGAAATCCAGCTGGCAATTGTGCCAGCACCGCAAATACCTATATTCATATTCTTCCTTTCCGCAGACACATTATCACCTCTTCCGGCATCGTGCTCTGCTATCAATCGGATAGGGTAGTACTCTTCCCCCCTATCCGCCTGCGCGGGGCGCGGGCAGCAAAGCTGCCAGAATTTCTTTCGCGCCCCTGTGCATCATAAAATAGAATCCCGTACCCTCATTACCAGTCTTTCTTTCTCAGGGTCGTCGGATCAAAATGCTCCGTATCCGGTGTGCAGGTCCGTGCCATCACACAGGACAGCTCCGCCGTCAGTTCCCGAAGCCGTCGCTCTACTCCCACTGCGCCCTCTTTCATATAAGGTTTCACCAGATTTCTCGCCACGCACACCCGGTCCGCACCGAGCGCCAGTGCCTTGTAAGCATCAATACCGCTCGTAATCCCACAGTCCACAAAAATTTTCACCCGGTCTCCCACCGCTCTTTTGATCTCCGGAAGGACATACAGCGGCGGCACCGCATCCGGGATTTCCCCTTTATGATGAGACAACAGAATTGCCGCTACGCCTGCGTCCGCACATTTCACTGCGTCCTGTACCGACAGAACACCCTTCGCGATAAAAGGCAGTTTCGTGGATTTCACATACATCGCAATCTCTTCGGTCGTCTTCGGACAGAGCTGTCCATAATCCGGTGTCGGATGATAGAGTGTACCATCCGGCGCGATGCCGTGATCAATGTCCATCGCTACTGCAAAGCATCCACATTCCTCGTCATGACGAATTTCTGAAAGAACCGTCTCATTGTCGCGCTGCATTTTTACAATACGGATGCACTGCGCCCCGGTCGCCACCAGCTCATCCACCTCCTGATTGGAAATATAGCCAAACAATGTGGGCGTATTCATGGCAAGAGCACCTTTCGCAATCTCCGTCATGCCGTTTTTGTGCAATAAAGGTGCAATTGCAGACAGTCCGCCTACCATGATGGGCGTATCAAACGTCTTTCCCCACAGACTGGCATGCGTATCCGCCACCTGGGAATCCAGATAGCGGTATTCAATCATATAGCTGTCGTAGCACGCTCTGGTGATTTTATTTGAGTCATCGTTCTCGGATTTCAGGGAATACGGTGTGTAGCCAAATTGCAGACCGTCTGCCCGTCTGGGGCTGTCTGGGCCGCCAAAATACCGATCCTCACTGTAATCCGCTGGTTTTGGTTCCTGCATATAATTTCCTCCTCATTTTTTCAAATTATGATACAAGGGACAGGTAATATCATACCCTTTTGTCGCTCGAATCAGATTATCTGTTTACAATTATAAGGAATCCCCCTTTGAAAAGGAATGAAAAAGGTGTTACTATAGCGGTAAAGAAAACGTACCGGACACAGATCGCACAAACGAATGCAATTCGATACAGCATGCGGAGGAATCTATCTATGAACACCAGACAGCTTCAATTATTCGTGACTATCGCTAACCTGGGGAGCTTTTCAAAAGCAGAGAAGACCGAATTCATGTCAAAGCAGGCCATGCTGCGTCAGATGAATCAGCTGGAGGATGAAGTGGGGGAAAAGCTGCTTCTTCGCAATACAACCGGCATCACCCTGACAGATGCAGGAAAGAGCTTTTATGAGGGAGCCAGAGACATTCTGAAGCTGGAAAATGATGTATTTGCGCGCTGCCGTGATTCTTCTCCGACACAGGATTCCATCCGCATCAGCTACGTAGAACATCAGGTTCTCCTGAATGACGTTACAGAAGCCTTCGCGGTAAAATATCCGGACATCCGCATCCATCGCGTCGTGCACCCCAACCACAGCGGAGAATACCGGGTGGAGCATGACATTGCGGATGTAGGAGAGACTTTTTACTCCGAGCTGACCGCACATTCTCCTCTTGCGTACACCAAGCTGGCGGATATGCCTTATCTGGCAGCCATGACACCGAAACATCCTTTGAGTAAGCAAGCCGTGATCTCTATAGAAGACCTCGCGCCCTATCCGATCATCGTCTATGAGCCAATGATGAAAGAAGAATATTTAAACGAACTGGAACAATTTCATTTTCTGGATGTGCATCGAGACGTGGACGCACAGGTGCAGGCTGCTTTCTACTGTGCCGAGACCGACACCGTCCTGCTCACCGCGAATCATTTCGTCCGTACCATTCCCGATTTGCTGACACTTCCACTCATGCAGGACTGGAGCGAAGAATACGGCATCATCTATCGACCGAATCCAACCGGAATCGTGCGGAAATACATCGACCTGGCAGTCGCGAAATACCGGGCGATCGGATAGGATGCGGGTGCGGCGCAGGCCGCAAGATTCCTTGCCCAGCCCTGCGCATAAAAAAGAAGGGCTGTTTTCACAGTCCTTCCTTTCTGTCTTTCACAGGAAAAGCTTCTGTTTTGATTCAAAAATCCTGAAACGGATCCATATCACTCACCGAGTGCATACGCTGTCGAATATTTTCCGGCCAGCCGTCCAAACACGAATGCGTCCGCTGTACCGGAACCGTCCACACGATAATTTCCATGGAACCCTCCGGTCACCTCGCCAGCAGCATACAGGCCAACAATTGCATCACCATTGGTATCAACGACCTGTGTATATTCATTAATCAGGATGCCGCCCATGAAGTAATGCGCGCCGACTCCAAAGTTATAACCATACAGCGTTCCTTCCAGCTTGTTCAGGTTTTCTTCACGGCCAAACTGGCTGTCCGCACCTGCTTCGCAGTCTGCATTCCACTGATCTATCGTTGCCTGCAGCGCATCCGCGTCCAGGCCCAGATTTTCCGCCAGTTCTTCGACCGTCTCACCGGATACCACATAGCCAAGCTCCATCAGGCCTTCCAGGGTCTCATTCAGGTTGTTCTCTGTAAAGATGCAGTATGCCATACCATCCGGCTGCGCGAGAATGGCATCCGATACCTCAAATCCTTCCGCAACAAAACGCTCTGCGTTCTCGTTCACATAAATCGCGTCCGGATTGAATCCGCCCGGCAGGTTCATCGGCGTAAGCAGGCCATAACCGACAATTACATGCGGGAACAGCTGAATATCCTCCAGGTTTACGGTATCTGCGCCAAGCTCCTGCGCCATCAGAAGACCATCGCCTGTTGTCGGAGCGATCTCATCCGTGATTGCGTTTGCCAGATCCGGACGTACCTCTGCGAGCAGCTCGCTGTTCTGTCCGAAACCGCCGGTCGCCAGTACAACCGCTTTTCCGGTAAAGGTCACTTCATTGCCATCCGCATCCTCGCAGACCACACCAACCACGGCGCCATTATCGTCTGTCACCAGCGTAGTTGCTGTCGTATTCAGATACAGCGTGATGTCCGTAGAAGTCAGAGAATGATTCAGTGCATTGATCAGCGTCGTGCTGGTCTTGCCATCCGCGGTCGCCATCAGCATAAAATCACTGTTTCCGCCCTCTGCGCTGAACTCTACGCCAAGGGAAGCCAGCCAGTCAATCGTCTCACCGCTGTTCTCGGCAAAAGCGGTCACCAGCGCCTCGTCGGCATCTTCATTGTTTAACTGTGCCTCAATCAGCTCTTCCACAGTCACCGTAACGCCCAGATCCGTCTGCACCTGAGATTCCGCCGCGTTAATGCCCATCGTCGCGCAGAGCGTGTTGCCGCCGACATTGGAAGATTTTTCAATCAGGATCACAGACGCGCCATTCTCATCCGCTGTCTTTGCCGCCGAAAGGCCGGCGCCGCCCGCGCCGATCACGATCACATCGGCCTCCGTCACCGGATACGCCTCCTCATCCGACACCGCAATCTCTTTGCTGCTGAGCGCATCTATATCGCCGCCCGCCTGCTCTACGCAGGCCGTCAGAGCCGCAATGTAAGCCGTAGAGGAAATCGTCGCACCGGATACAGTGTCGATTGCGAGAGACTGATTCGCCAGCACCGTCTCCGTCAGCGTCTCCATCGCCGCCGCACCGATGGTCGCCGTCTCCTGGCTCTCCACCTGGATGTCCGTAATCTCACTCTCACTGAACGTAACCGTAAGGGTAACGTCCCCATTGATACCTGCTTCTGTCGCTGTATAAGTGCCCGGATTTGCAAATACGTTCTCCTCTGCATTTGCCATGACCGGTACTGCCGCCACCGTCACCAGTGCCGTGAGCGTCCATGCAAGCGCTCTGTTTCTTATTAACTTTCTCATGCTCTTTCTCCTTCCTTTCCTGCAGCAGATCGAACTGCCGTCCAAATGATTGCCGTAAATGACTTTACCATATACGGTTTCAGTAACTTCAGACATCTGTTTTCTGCACACGATGCCAGATACATAATTTTAGCTTACCATAACCACCCACGGAATTTTCATTCAATCTTCGTAAGTACTGGAGCAAATTCTGCATCAGTAAAAAAAAGAAGCATTTCCTGCACAACGCAAAACATCCGGTCAGCGAAGATCTTCTCTTTGCAGCCGGATGCTGCACATGTATTCAGATGTAAGCTGCCATTTTTACCTGTAATTCTTTATAATAATCTGCAGCGATGTCCGCCCCATATACTCATCGATGGACGGATAATAGGTAAAGTCCATGTGAATGCGGTTGCTGCGCCCGCTGAAAACATTCTGTACCTCTTTTTCGCCAAATTTTTGCCGCAGATATGCCTGAAATGGCTCCGGGTCGCCAAAAAGCAGAGCATCCATGGTATATCCCTGACGATTCTGCACACGCATTTTTACTACGTTTTTATTCTTTCCAAGGATGCGTGCGGACACGACAAACAGAGAGGTATCCGCGAACAGCGGCTTCTCATTTCCCTTCCCGAACGGTTCCAGCAGGGAGAGCTCTTCGACCACCTTGCTGGATATGTAATTGATCGGCATGGCGACATCAATGCTCACCTTCTCCGCCAGCTCGTCCTCTGTAAGGGTACAGTTTTCATTCAGGCGGCGGCGCATATCAGAAATGCGGTTCTTCTCCAGGGAAAATCCGGCTGCCATCGGATGTCCGCCGAATTTCAGGAAAAGATCCTGGCATTTCACCATCTCCTCAAACATGGAATAGGCCTCGATGGAACGGCCGGAGCCTTTTACCACACCCGCATCCTTTGCGCAGGCTTCCCCTGCGCCCGGCTCATCTACTGCTTTCCCCGCCTCTTTTTCTGTGTCTTCCACCAGTGTTTTAGCATCGGTGAGCACAAACGTCGGCTTGTAGTAGCGCTCGCGCAGCCGGCCGGCTACAATTCCGGCGATGCTCTCATGACATTCCGGGAGATAGACGACCAGAACCCGATCCTTCTGATATCTCTCGTCAGATTCGATCAGGGCACAGGCGGCTTTCTCCGCCTCCTCTGTCATTGCCTTTCGTTCATCATTTAATTCCTTCAGCTGCGCAGCAAGCTCTTCTGCCTCCTCTTCTGTTTCGGAGAGCAGGAGGCGCAGGGAACGCTTCGCCGTGTCAAGACGTCCGCTTGCATTGATGCAGGGGCCAAGGACAAAGCCGATATGATAGGAAGTCAGCGCTGCCGGTTCCAGCTTGTTCGCGCGGATCAGGGCATTCATTCCCGGGTTCTTTGTGTGGCGCAGACGTTTCAGTCCTTCCTTTACCAGAATCCGGTTTTCTCCATCCAGGTCCATGACATCGCCGACAGTCGCAAAGCCGACAAAGGCCAGCAGCTCATCCGCTTCTGCCTGTGTGTGTCCCATCAGGCGGTAAAGCATACAGACCACTTTCCAGGCCACCGCCGCGCCGCAGAGCTTTTTGTAAGGATAAAGACAGCCGGGCTGATGCGGGTTCACCACAATGTCTGCCGCCGGCAGACGGTAAATCCGGTTTTCATGCAGCATGGGAATTCGAATTGCCGGGTCTTTCTCCTCCTGCTGCTCTTTGGCATCGCCCGCTGCAAGAAACAGCGGTTCATGATGATCCGTCACGATCACCGTCATGCCCTTTTCTTTCGCGTAAGCAATCTCTTCAATTGCGGAAATGCCATTATCACAGGTCAGAATCGTATCCACCTGCTCCTGATACGCAAATTCAATCAGCCGCTTATTCAATCCGTAACCGTCCTTCATACGGTCCGGAATCTCATAATCGACACAGCCGCCACAGCCAGTAATGGCGCGATAGAGAATATAGGTCGCGCAGACCCCATCGATGTCATAGTCGCCGATGATACGGATTTTCTTTCCCTCCTGGATCTTCCCGGCTAACAGCTCCGCCGCCTCGCGGCAGCCTTTCATCAGCTCCGGTTCATAGAGAGAGGAGCTGTCTCCATGCAAGTATTCCTGAATAGACTCCATCCCAATAATTCCCCGGTTTCGGATCAGCCGCGCCGTCACCTGATCAATCCCAAATTTAGCCGCAATCGCGGAAAAATCTGCTTTTTTAGCGGCTACGTACCATTTCTCTTTCTTTTTCATGTTCATTCTTCTCCTCACCTCAGGCCAGCGATCCCATCGGATCCCACGGTTTCAGCATAATCGGCTCGCTGTCATACGCATCCAGAATCTCCTTTGAGAGATACCTTCGGTTGACAACGACCTGATACAGATACTCATCAAACCAGCGGTCACTCATGGCAAAATAGCCCTCGTTTCCAGTCTCTTCGCCCCAGCTGTTCTCTACCTGCCAGCGGTTTGGCTTTCCGTCCTCATCCAGGTTTACACCCTGAAATACCATCGCGTGCGTCATCAGACTCTGGCCGTAATCCAGCCGTTCCGCCTTCGTCATGGAAAAGGATGTCTGAAACAGATCCTCCAGCGCATAGTTATCCGGATCCAGCACACCGGTCTTGCGCTCCGAGCGTTTTCCCACGTCGCAGCCAAACCATACCGGCTCGCCGTCCTTCATCTGCGCAATGGCTGCCTTTTTCAGTTCTTCGATCGGCAGGTTCACATAGCGCACTGCTCTTCCTTCCAGCACATTTCCGAGGTATTCCACTCCGTAGCTTCTGTAATAAGGCTTATCCGCGGTCGGCGCATTGATCATACTGATATAATCGCCAAGATTTAAGCCTATGTATTTCTCATAAAACGTCTTCGGTGTCAGGTTCGTGTCACGGTGGAAGTTTTTCTCCTTATCCCGATACTCAAAGTCAAAGGTCTTCGGCGGCTTGCCAAATCCGATACAGAGCATATTGTAAACCGTCTCCATCATCGAAAACTTCATGCCGCGGAGCGTCTCTGCCGATTTTCCTTCCGTGTAGCCGCGTCTTAACACACAGGCAAATTCGCGCAGCTTCTCCGTCAGATAGGCGTCAAGCTCCCGGGTTGCGGAAGAAACCGCGCTCTCCGGCATAGCGGACTTTGGCACCAGGCCATATTTTTCCACAAGGCTGCAGAGCATATCCCACTGTCCGCCGTCATTCTCCGGTTCGGAAAGCAGATGTGCGAGCAGACGTCCGTCCGTCGGCTCTTCCAGCGTTGAAAGAATACTCTCCAGAAAGTAGTTTGCCTTCTCCAGCTTATCATAAAAAACGGTGTAATTCTGAGACAGTTCAAAGGTCTCCATCCCGGTCTTTTTCATGACCTGCGCACGCATCACATTCAGCGCGGCAAACATCCAGCAGCGCCCGCTCTGCTTCTGGTTTGTGATTTTCCCGTGCTCCAGGCAAACGGAAAAATCATGGGTCACTTCCCGTGCCGCCTGATAATTCGTCGCCGCCGCGTTCACGCCGTTTGCCGTCACCGCATACATAGCGACCCGATTCGCGCGGTCTGCGTCAAAAAGCTCCTCAAAATGGAAAAGATCTTCCGTAGTTACTGATGTGTTCATTTTTCCTTTCCTCCTGATTGTAAAAATGTAACTATTCAGAACAGCAGGCTGTTCTGAACTGTTACAGACATAAAACCCTCACCAGACCCAATATGAGCAGATGTACCGGATAAAACAGGTAGAAAAACCACTGTGAAAACACGCGCCCCTTCTCCATCCGCTTTCCGTTATACAGCCCGACAATCACAAATCCGGCCAGCGCCGGTCCGATCATCGTGCCCAGGCTGAAAAGCAGATTTCTCTGCAGCGGATCGTAACCGATGCCGCCGCAGAAATTCACCAGACCAAAAGCCAGGGTCGCGATGACAAAAGCCTTTCGGACATCTGCCTTCTCCTGCCCGGCCCGCGCGAAAAGAATGGTAAAAAGCGGCGCCAGGATCGCCCAGTCCGAAAAAACAGACGCAACGATGAGGGCGAAGACGGCCAGCTTTCCGAGGAACGGATTTGCGATCCGCTCCATCGCAACAAGAATCAGAAAGCATAACAGCAATGTGAAAATCATGTTCATTCCCATAAAGGAGAGCCGTCCACCGGATGTAAACGCGAGGCAGAATGGAAGCTCCGATAGCAGCGCAAACACCGCCAGCCGAATGCCATACTGCTTTTTCGAATGCGTGTAGTGATACCCCTCCACCAGAAAATAGCACATAACCGGTGCCGTAAAATATCCCAGGTCAATAAAGAGCTCCCGCAGAAGCGTTCCTGGCAGCGGAAATACATGCGCGATGTGATTCAGCAGCATCGTAAACATGGCAATGTATTTTATGACGTCCCGATTCAGCCCTTTTTCTCTCATCGCTTCTTCTCCGATCTCCGTATTTTCACAACCGAAACACTCTCACGCTATGGTTCTGAATAGTCTTTCCCTCATCTTTATCCTGTCTGCCAGTCTTTTTGGCACTTTCCCGTTAAAACTCACCTGCAGGATGTGTCATCCCCTTCCAGCAACAGCACTCCCTTCGGCGCTACAGAAACCTTTTCCCCTTTTTTCAGAACCTGATCGCTCAGAAGCTCCGTCCGATCAGAAGGAAGCGTAATTTCCGCCGCCTCGTCCGTATGGTTCAGCACATACAGAATGCTTTTCCCATGCGCGAAGCGCTCGGTAGCCTCGATTCCTGCCGATGGTTGCCCTTTCACCCAGGAAATCTCATCCGCTTCCAGCACCGGACGCACGCCCTTTTCTTCCATCCGCTCACGCAAAAACTGACGATAGAAGTCATCGGAAAGCCGGGTTGCAACATAATATGCTTTCCCCTCACCATACGAATGCACCGTCAGCGCCGGGAAGCCTGCATAAAAATCCTTCTCATAGACAGAGAGAGTCCTGGCTCCTTCCGTGTGCAGAATATCGCAGAGCAGCCGCGCCGGATAAGACACACCTTCATAGGTCATCTGATTGCTCGCATCCGGCGGCAGGGCATCGATCTCTTCCACCCAGAGGCCAAGGATATCGCGCAGGCGGCCCGGATATCCACCGGTAATCACGAGATCATGCTCATCCACAATTCCGCTGAAAAAGGTGGTAATGAATGTACCTCCCTCCCGCACGAAGCTGCGGATTTTTTCATCATACCCGGTCTTTGTCATATAAAGCACCGGGGCGATCACGACTTCATACCGGGATAGCGCGTCCTCTTCGCTGATCAGGTCAGCCGCGTAATTCTGTTCTGCCAATGCACGGTACCAGAGAAAGACTTCATCCAGATAATGCAGGTCTGTGCTGGGTCCCGCGGAATACTCCAGCGCCCACCAGTTGTCCCAGTCGAACACAATCGCTGCCTTCGCGCGGCTCCTGCCGCCGAGGGTGTGCGTCCCCAGCTTTTTCAGTTCTTCACCAAGCGCCGCGATTTCCCGGAAGACTCTCGTATTTTCATTTCCAACATGGTCAATAACCGCACCATGATACTTTTCACACGCGCCAATGCTCCTTCGCATCTGGAAAAACATCACGGTATCCGCCCCATGCGCCACCGCCTGATAGCTCCAGAGACGCATCACACCCGGGCGCTTCAGCGCACAGCAGGAAAGCCAGTTTGAGACACTGGGCGTCTGCTCCATCAGTGCAAATGGCATCCCACCCTTGAGAGAGCGCATCAGGTCATGGCTCATCGCGGTGCGTGCGTAGGGAACACCATTTTCCGGATAATTATCCCAGGAAACAAAATCCATAGATTTCGCCCACTTCTGGTAATCCAGCGGCTTATAAGTGCCCATCAGATTCGTCGTAATCTTCGCATCCGGGACGTAAGCACGAATCGCCGCTGCCTCCGCCTCATAGCAGGCCAGCATACTGTCGGAATTAAAGCGGCTGTAGTCCAGCGAAATGCCCTGGAAATTCGTCCTCGTCTCCGCAAAATGCTCGCTTCGCAGATCCGGCGCCACAATCTCATCCCAGTCATAAAAGGTGTGCCCCCAGAAAGCCGTATCCCAGGCGCGGTTGACTTCCTCAATCGACCCATATTTCTTTTTCAGCCAGATACGAAACGCCTTTTCACAATTTTCACAGTAGCACGCCCCGCCATACTCGTTCGAAACATGCCAGGCTACAATGCTCCTGCGCTGCCCATAGCGTTTCGCAAGCTCCCCCGCCAGGCGCACCGAATATTTCTGATAAGTCGGACTGTTCGGGCAGGAATTGTGGCGGCTGCCGAATTTTCGCTTCTTCCCGTCGAATTCCACCCGCAGGACATCCGGATACCGCTTTGCCATCCACGCCGGGTGTGCTGCCGTAGATGTGGCAAAGCAAACCTTCAGGCCATTTTCCTCCACCAGGTCCATGATCCGGTCCAGCCTGGAAAAATCGTATACCTCCTCCGACGGCTGCAGCGCCGCCCAGGAAAACACATTCAGTGTAACAATATCGATTCCAGCCAGGCGAAACAGGCGCATATCCTCCGCCCAGACATCCTCCGGCCACTGCTCCGGATTGTAATCGCCGCCATAAGGAATTTTCTGAATTCTGCTGTCATTTATCATTCGTTTTCTCCTCAACATTTTCATCATTTTCCATACCAGACAAAACACGGCTCTCCGTCACCAGCACCATCGGCCGGATATCCTCCGGCCGTGTCGGCACCTCATCCACAATCTGAAAATCAAAAGCCAGAGCCACCGTCACATGCCCCGCATGCGCCGCCAGATAGCGGTCATAAAACCCCTTTCCGTAGCCGCAGCGGTTCCGCAAAAGGTCAAATCCCACGCCCGGGACAATCAGAAGCGACCGCTCCGCCGCAGCTCCGATGGCAGGCCGCCCCTGCATCGGCTCCGGTACATGAAAATAGCCATCCTCCACATCGTCATAAGAAGAAATATAATAATAGCTCATATTCTCCCCTTCTACCTTCGGAGCAGCCACCTTCTTTCCCAGACGCCATGCCGCCTCAATCAGAGGCTTCGTAGAAACCTCCCCCTTGCAGTCCATATAGACAAACACCTCATCCGCCGTCCGGAACTCCGGCATCGCCAGCACCGCCGCACAGATTTTCTCACTTTTTTCTTTCAAAACGGCCTCGGACAATTCCCGACGCCGTTCTTTTACCATATTTCTAATTTCCTTTTTTTCCATATTTCTCACCCAGGTTTTCAATCGAACCGTCCGGATTCACCACGTCTATATTATCCAGCTGCCCCCGCAGATTCCTGCGAACCGCCTCAATATACTCCTGCCGGAGCAGAGCCTGTTCCTTTCGCTCCGCCTCCGTCAGTCCCTCTGCCTTCGCCCGCCGGGCCAGCTCATTAATGCGCTGCAGTTTGCTTGGATCCATATCAACCGTTCCTTTCCCATCGAATCATCTTTTTTAGTAACAGTTCAAACCAAAGTGGAACGGAGACGTCCCCGCTCCTCTATCGAAGTAGTCCCAGCTTCCGCAGGAAGCGGATAATCACCGTTCCCTTGGGCATAGCCGCAATCTCCTCCTGGGTCACTCCGTGAAAGGATACCATCCCGATCCCGTAAACCGCTACTCCGGCGATCACCGCGATGAAGGTGGATACCGTATTGCCCAAAAATGTGTGAACCGCCGTATACACCAGGTAGGCAGCCGCCGCCATGATCACAGAGACAATTGCCGGTACCACAAATGTACGGTAAATCTCCTGCCGGTAATTCAGAAACCTGGCGATGGAGACCGCATTCAGGATACTGATCAGAACTGCAAAAATAATATTCGCGATCACCACAGAATAAATATTCAGATTAAAGGATGTCAGCAGGACATACAGCGCAATCAGATGAACCACCAGCGCAATGCAGCAATGAATCAACGGCTGCCGCATCCGTCCAAGTCCCTGCAGAATTCCGGTCGACAGCGTAGAAAGCGCGTAAAATACAATCATCAGCGCGCCAGCCTGCATGATTCCGACGGAAAGCGGCGTTCCCGTCTCGTTTGTAAAAAGCATGGTAATAATCGGCTCCGCCAGCGCCGCCATACCCGCCGCGCAGGGGATCGTAAGAAACATGGTAAAACGGATGGAGGAGCTGACCTTTCGGCGCGCATCCGCCTTGTCCCTTTTTTCCATCGCCGCAGTCAGACTTGGTACGACCGAAGGCGACAGGCTGGATGCCAGGGCCAGCGGCACATTCATCAGCACCCGGAACTGTCCGGAATAGATGCCCCAGATGGTTGTCGCCTGATCCTCAGTGTATCCCTGGCGCTGTAAAATATTGCTGAACACGCCCAGGTCAAGCACATTGGTTATATTATAGACAACCGTACTTAAGATCACCGGGAGGATCGTGACAATCAGTTCCCGGTAAATATCCGCGGAGGATTCCCGGACCCCTGTATGATCCTTGCGCATCCGCGTACGCATGGACTTCGTCTGCGCCAGATAGATCACCATCATGATCATCAGCGCTACCGTAATACTGGCCACCGTACCAAAAGTAGCGCCGGCAGCACCCCAGGCAGGAGCCAGAGAGGCATTTCCCTGGGAAGCCGCCAGGCTCTCGCCGTAGCTGTACATGATATTCGCGCATACCAGGCTTATGATCGCGTTTACAATCTGTTCGATCACCTGAGAGAATGCAGTTGGAACCATGGTGCCATATCCCTGAAAATAGCCGCGGAAGGTACCCAGAATTGCAGAGATAAAAATGGCCGGTGCGAGGACGCGCAGACCATATACCGCCAGGTCCATCGACATCAGGTATTTTGTAATGAATCCGGCGCACACATAGGTGACCAGCGCGATGGAACCGCCCAGAAGCATGGAAAACCGCACCGCGCATAAAAAGACACGGTGCGCATTCCGGTATTCTCCCCGATGCACTCTGGCCGACACCAGCCTGGACACCGCCAGAGGCATGTTAAAGCAGGAGACCATCAGGAGAATCGCGTAGACTTCATTCGCGGTGGAATAATATCCGTTGCCCTGGTTTCCCAGAATATTCTGGAGCGGTACACGATAAAGCATCCCGATCACTTTCGCGAGAATCGCCGCCCCCGCAAGGATGGAACCCTGCACCAGGAAACCATTTCCACTTTTGTTCTTTTCTTTCACGGCCTGACCTCTTATCCCTCAATGGAAACTGCATCTGTATTGGAATTCAGAATTATGCATACCCAGGTTTTCCCCTGATTTAAAGTGATCTCATTGCCATCCGTGTCATAATAATGCGTTACGCCAAAATTGGCGGACGCGTACGGATCGGAAGAGCTGTTATCCTTCAACCAGGTGATATCGATCGCCTTCCCCTGCGTGATATATTTTCCGGAACCGCCGGAATACGTATTGATGCTGAGGTAACCATTCTCGTCCAGTACCGAAGAGGAACAATACTGGAAAATAATATTGCTGTAGGTAAGCGCTTTTTCCGTCAGATAATCAGTCTGTACATCTCCGTACTGATATCTGGTGTATTTCCCTGTCTCTGAATCATACACAAAACAGGCATTGTTATAGGAATAGCCGGGATACACCGTGAGCGCATCCTCCCCGTTCTCCAGCGTCACGATCTCCTCATCGTCCGCAAACTGGTAATGCCCGCTGGCCAGATATTCCTCCGAATAGTCGGTGGAAATGCCCTTGTACGCAATGCCTGCCTGAATCATTTCATAATTGGTAAAGACATTGTGCGGAGCCTCAAAATCTGTCGATCGGTAGTATACGATATCGCCCTCTCCGGAATAGCTGAGGCCATTATCTCCCATACCGCTTAAACGCACCGTATCCGACAGGTTCAGCACATTGACCGCGTACACCGCTTCTCCGTAATGCATATAGATCGCCTCAAATTCGCGCGCAAAATAAACAAAATATTCCCGGCAGCTGCGAACGGAACCAATGCGCTCAATATCCTGGTAATCCTCCAGAATCCCCAGAAGCCGGGTAATATTCCCTTCTACCGGTGCCTCATAGACAATCTCCGCATTGCTGATTCCGGACTGCGGAAGAGCCTCCTCAATATTATTAAACATCACCGCGATCGGAATCGAGCGTCCGATGGATTCCGGAACCAGCTTTCCCGTCAGAAAGCTTCTGACCATCTCATCGGCAGCTTCCGTCTCCGTGGCGCTCTCCGCAGCGGCCTCTGCCTCTTCTGCGAATCCATGCGTTCCCATCGCCATCGTGCCGATCATAACCGCTGCGGTCATGAATCCGGCCAATACTCTTTTTCTGTTCATCATCTATATCCCCCTGTTCTGTTTCATTCTTTCATCCCGGCAAAGATGATCTGCCGCAAAACACGATCCCTCCCGCGCCAGTCTGATTGCTGCCACTGCAGCTGAAGCGGCTTCCTCTACCGGAATATCTGCAGAGAATCCAGAATTTCTCTCTGCATCTGCTCCATCTGCGCCGCATCGCTCTCTGTCATGTGATCATAGCCAAACAGATGCAGCATGCTGTGCGTGATCAGGAACGCGTACTCTCTGGTCACGGAATGCCCGTATGCAGCGGCCTGTTCCAGTACCTTATCTGCGGAAATCACGATATCGCCCAGCAGCAGTTCCCCGCTCTCAGGGTCAAAATAATCATCCCCGTCCTCCTCAAGCCAGTCAAACTCGCCCGGTGTCTCAAAATCAACCATCGGAAAGGAAAGCACATCCGTCGGCCGGTCAATCTGGCGGTGTTCCAGGTTTAGCCGGCGAATTTCCTCATTGTCCGTGATCAGCAGCCCTACACTCGACTCATATGGGCACTTCATATAATCCAGGCTTCCTTCCACCACCCGCTCCGCAATCGCGTACAGGTCGATGTCAAGCTTTCCCTCACATTCATTTTCGAAATCAATTGTCATGAGACCCTCCTCTTGCCGGTGCGGAGGACTGCTTATGCCCCGTCCGGCCCTCCGTGCGGGACTTTGCCTGCGTACGCCGCTGCTCCCGCTCCTCATATTCCTCATAAGCGTTTACAATCCGCTGCACCAGCGGATGACGAACCACATCCTGACTGGTCAGCGTACAAAAACTGATCCCTTCCACCTTACTCAGCACCCTGACCGCAATGTCCAGACCGGAGGGCGCACCGGGCGGCAGATCCTTCTGTGTACGGTCCCCCGTCACAATTACCTTCGATCCAAACCCAATCCGCGTCAGAAACATTTTCATCTGTGCCGGGGATGTGTTCTGTGCTTCATCCAGAATGATGTAAGCATTATCGAGCGTCCGCCCGCGCATATACGCCAGCGGAGCTACTTCAATCAGGCCCTTTTCCATATTCTTCGTAAAGCTGTCCGCTCCCATAATCTGATAAAGTGCGTCATACAGAGGGCGAAGGTAAGGGTCTACCTTGCTCTGCAGATCACCAGGCAGGAAACCAAGCTTTTCCCCTGCCTCAATCGCCGGGCGCGTCAGAATAATGCGGCTGACCTCCTCGTTCTTGAAGGCGGCAATCGCCATTGCCATCGCCAGATAGGTTTTGCCGGTACCGGCCGGCCCGATGCCGAACACAATCATATTTCTGCGGATTTCATCCACGTAATTCTTCTGACCGAGTGTCTTCGGCTTGATTGGCCTGCCATTGATTGTATGGCAGATACAGTCATTATCCATCTCTATCATGGAGGACGTTTTCCCATCCATGGAGAGCGCAATCGCGTAATCGACATTCTGCTCTGTAATCACATTGCCGCGCTGTGAGAGCTCACTCAGATTATCAAATACCTCACCGGCGCGGGCAATCGCATCCGGGCCTCCGATCACCCGGATCCCGTCATCCCGGACCAGCACGGTCACATGAAGCGCCCGCTCTACTTTTTTGATATTTTTATCAAACTGACCGAAAACATTTGTTTCATGTCCGGCCGGTACAGTGAGAGTTCTTTCTGACATACTCATCCTGATGGTTCTTCCTCCTGCATTTGTACTTCGCAGCAAATGCGAAGTACTGTCCTGAACAATTACTCCGATTCATCCACAGAAACCACTGCACTTTCATCCGTGATCAGCGTTCCCCGGGCAACAGCCACTTTTTCATACAGGTCTATTGTAACATTATTTTGAAATATTTGAACCCCTTTTTCCTCTAAATTTTCCACGAAATCGGATAAATTCGATTCCAGAATCTGCCTCGCCTGCTCTTCTGTGTAGCTATATTGCAGGTTTTCGTATTCTTTCGCCGTATATTTGCAAAAATAAACAGGAAGATAGAAATTATCAGACAACTGTGCCTGCGTCATTTCTCCCGTGAGATCAAAAAGCGCAAACTCCTTCCACGAACCGGGCAGCGCAAAGGAAACGCCGCCTGCGCGGAACAGATAACGCGTTTTCTCGCGCCCCGTATAATATTTCAGCGTTGTCTCACAGGCAAGCTCTTCGTAATAGTCTGTCTCCGTTCGCAGAAGAATATCCGCGTCCGCATTTACCTTCTGCCAGGAGAGGATTTCCCCATCGTCGCTGTAGATGGGAATCCGGCCAGACACCAGCAGGTCGCCTGCTTCTACCGTGTCGCCCGCCGCGACAGCCGCATATCCTTTTCGGACAAAAACAGAGACTACCATTCCCGCTTTTGCGGCCGCGATGCCGCTCCCGGACACATGGACAGCGTTGTCCGTCTGCACATCCGCAGTCCCCTCCCTCACGTAAATGATCAGCATGGTGCCCTCCAGCCTGGCAGACACCCAGGAAAACTGCGTAAAATACATGCGAATCTGCTCGGAAAGCTCCTGGGTATCTATCTGATTTTTCCACATTCCATGGCTGATCCCCTCATTTTTCAGGTATTCGAAAATCACATCATCCGTCTGCGACAGATTTCCCTCAATACGGATATTCCAGACGTGAGCCGACAGCCAGACCATAAACACCGCTGCCGCGAGGGCTCCAAAGACACACGCCCACCGGGAACGGTATCGGTGTACAAAAAAAGGAAAGCCATACCGACCGGCAAGCCTGATTCTGGTATGGCTTTTTCTCACAAATGCTTTCAGTCTGAAAAAATCCTTTTTGGAAACAAAAGCCTCACAGGCGCCATCCACCGGAAGCAGTCCCCACAGCCGTATCCCATGATAGGCACACAGGTTCAGAA
This sequence comes from Lachnospiraceae bacterium, assembly GCA_021200475.1. Classification (GTDB taxonomy): domain Bacteria; phylum Bacillota; class Clostridia; order Lachnospirales; family Lachnospiraceae; genus Choladousia. The sequence goes on along the minus strand of JAJQGP010000089.1, from coordinate 13,530 downwards.
AACGGTCGCACGCTTCTCCACTGATCCGAATCCGGACATACCCGCACATAAAATCGAAAAAATGCTGTTCCATAGAGCCTCCCGATATCTTACAGGTACTTCCACGTTACAGGCCACACCTTAACCAATTCACACCATCTCAGCCACTACAGGTGTGACCTGTAACGGCATTCGGATGGAGTTTTTCAGATGTATTTCACTGCCTCGATCCAGCCGGAAATTTCAATGGCATCCTTTGTGTAGCAGTCAATCCGCAGGTGCCGACCGCTCACGCAGATCGGATTCCCGGCCGTTGTCAGAGAGACCGTTTCTGCCGTATAAGAGCAAATGCCTTTGAAATTCTCAATGCAGACATGCTCCTGCCCTTCCATGCGTACAAGTGCACGTCCCCTGCGGGCATCATCCGGCAATTGCAGTGCGCGTATCATATTTTCTTTTTCCCGCAAAGCAGCCGCTTCCCATCTGCTTTCTTTATTGCAACTATATGCGCCGCACTTCTTTCGTAGAACCGGAATAGGGCTGCAGCTTCCGCAGGCATTCATGCCCTCACCGTTACCAGAATCCTATTTCATTCGAAAATAAATCTGCGTAGAGCCGCCGCTCGCCGGACGCTTGTCTGTCTCATAATTTCCAAGCGACATAATAAATGGCGTAAACTTGGTAAAGCCGTAATTGCGCACATCAAACTCCGGCATTCGCTTCGAAAGCTGGTCGCCAAGCTTTCCGGAGAACAGCCAGCCGTCCTCATCGGAAAATTTTTCAATAATCGCGTTGATTGTCTTACGCACCTGTTTCAGCTCTTTTTCTTTTGAAGAGGAGGATTTTTTCCTCGAAGAGGACGCTTCCTTTTGCTTTGCAGAGGCTGTTCCCGCCTTTTGCTTTGCGGAAGCGGTTCCCGTCCTGTGTTTCGGCGGTTCCACCGTCTCCTGCTCTTTTTCTTCTTTCTCTTCCTTCTCTTCTTTTTGCTGATTGGAATAAATCAGGTCCAGATATTTAAACTGGTTGCAGGCTGAGATAAAAGGCTTTGGCGTCTTCTGCTCGCCCATGCCGATCACCTGTATCCCGGATTCCCGCAGCCGTGAGGCCAGCCTCGTAAAATCGCTGTCCGAAGATACCAGGCAGAATCCATCCACATTTCCTGAATACAGAATATCCATCGCATCGATAATGATAGAAGAATCCGTGGCATTTTTTCCAATCGTGTAGCTGTACTGCTGCATTGGAATAATGGAATTCTCCAGGAGCACATTCTTCCATGACGCCAGCCGGGGACTCGTCCAGTCGCCGTAAATGCGTTTGTACGTAGCGATCCCGCTGTTTGCGGCCTCATCGAGTATTATTTTTACATACCGGTCTGAAATATTGTCCGCATCAATCAGGATAGCAAATCTTGGTTCACTGTCCATATTAAAATCTCTTTTCTATATCATGATTCGAACAGGGGAGTTCTCGCCCCTGTCCGCTGTGCCAGGCGCGGGCAGCGAAGCCGCTGATTTTCTCTCGCGTCTGTGTGCATCAAAGAGCAGCCATCCTCTCTTTCGGATCATATCCCTGCGCCCTGAGCGCGCTGATAATTCTTTGCTTGTGGTCTGTGCCAAATGCCTCCAGCGTGATCCGAAGCTCTACCGCCGCGTTGCGATTCGTGCTGACGAACTGATTGTGGTCAAGACGAATCACATTGCCCTGCTGATCCGCGATGATCGAAGCTACCCGCACCAGTTCGCCCGGACGGTCCGGAAGCAGAACCGAAATTGTAAAGATCCGGTCTCTCTGGATCAGGCCATGCTGCACCACCGAAGACATGGTGATAATGTCCATATTGCCGCCGCTTAAGATCGCTACCACCCGCTTGTTCTGCACGTTCAGATGCTTCAGCGCCGCCACGGTCAGAAGACCCGAATTTTCCACAATCATCTTATGGTTTTCTACCATGTCCAAAAAGGCTACAATCAGTTCATCATCACTCACAGTGAGGATATCATCCAGGTTTTTCTGAATATACGGAAAAATATGGGAACCAGGCGTCTTGACCGCCGTGCCATCCGCGATCGTATTGACACCCGGAAGCGTCACGATTTCTCCGGCAGCCAGTGAGGCTTTCATGCAGGCAGCACCTTCCGGTTCTACGCCGATCACTTTGATCTTCGGATTCAGCAGTTTCGCCAGCGTCGATACGCCGGTCGCCAGTCCGCCGCCGCCAATCGGCACCAGAATATAGTCTACCAGAGGCAAATCCTGGATAATTTCCATGGCAATCGTCCCCTGTCCGGTCGCGACAGCCAGGTCGTCAAACGGATGAATAAAGGTATAACCATGCTCTTCGGCCAGCTGGTATGCGTACTCGCAGGCCTCATCGTACACCTCTCCATGCAGGACGACCTCCGCACCATAGCTTTTTGTACGGTTAATCTTCATCAGCGGCGTGGTCGCCGGCATCACAATCACCGCTTTACAGCCAAATGCCTGTGCCGCATACGCGACGCCCTGCGCGTGATTTCCGGCGGAGGCCGTGATCAGTCCTTTTTCCCTTTCTTCCGGGGTCAGCGTACTGATTTTATAATAAGAGCCGCGAATTTTGTAGGCGCCCGTTTTCTGCATATTTTCCGGCTTGAGATAGACACGGTTACCGGTCTGCGCGCTGAAATAATCGCTGTAAATCAATTTTGTATCCTGCGTGACACGTTTTACGCATTCACAGGCCTCATCAAAGCTTTCCAGAGTTAACATTTCCATGGTCGCTCACCTAAACTTCCTTTCCATTATAATCGAACAGGGCATTCACAAAATCGTCTGCATCAAACTTCTGCAGGTCATCGATCTTTTCTCCGACACCGATGTACTTTACCGGAATCCCCAGCTCGGAGTGAATCGCGACCGCAATCCCTCCCTTTGCCGTTCCATCCAGCTTGGTGAGAATAATGCCTGTGATATCCGTCACAGCCTTAAACTCACGCGCCTGTGCCAGCGCGTTCTGCCCCGTCGTGCCATCGAGAACGACCAGCGTCTCTTTATAGGCCTCCGGGTACTCCCGTTCCAGAATGCGGTTAATTTTGCTCAGCTCACTCATCAGATTTTTCTTATTGTGCAGGCGCCCCGCTGTATCGCAGATCAATACATCCGCGTCTCTGGCCTTTGCCGCCGCGATCGCGTCATAAACGACCGCCCCCGGATCCGATCCTTCCTGCCCGCTGATGACGTCGACGCCGGCACGGCTGCCCCATTCGATCAGCTGTTCACCGGCAGCCGCACGGAACGTATCCGCGGCAGCAAGCACGACCTTCTTGCCCTGATCCTTCAGCATGCCGGCCAGCTTTCCGATGCTCGTTGTCTTGCCAACCCCATTGACGCCGATCACCAGAATCACAGACTTTCGGTTTTCAAATTCATAGGCAGTCTCCCCGACATCCATCTCTTCTTTGATACTGTCAATCAAAAGCTGCTTGCATTCCGAAGGCTCTTTGATGTTCCGCTCCTTCACCTTTTCCTTGAGGTCCTCAATGATTGACGTCGTCGCGTTAATTCCCAGATCCCCCATCACAAGGATTTCTTCGATCTCGTCATAAAAATCATCGTCAATACTGGAAAAGCCTCTGAAAATTGCGTCCATGCCGGAGACGATGTTATCTCTTGTCTTCGACAGTCCCTCCACCAGCCGCTTAAAAAAACCTTTCTTTTTTTTCTCTTCCATATGATTCCTCACCATCCTGTTTCCTTACGAATCAAGTTCATCCTCTATCAGGTTGACCGAAACCAGAGCAGAAACTCCCTTTTCCTGCATCGTAATGCCATACAGGCGATCTGCCGCGTTCATCGTACCTCTTCTATGTGTTATGATAATAAATTGCGTATTCTTTGTCAACCGGTGCAGATAATTTGCGTATCTTTCCACATTACTCTCATCAAGTGCAGCCTCGATCTCATCCAGCAGGCAGAACGGCGACGGTTTCAGATTCTGGATCGCGAAAAGCAGCGCGATCGCTGTCAGCGATTTTTCCCCGCCGGAGAGCTGCATCATGTTCTGAAGCTTTTTTCCGGGCGGCTGTGCGATAATGCGGATACCCGCAGTAAGAATATCCTCCTCCTCAACCAGTTCGAGTGAGCCATGCCCGCCCCCGAAAAGCTGACGGAAGGCCTTGTCAAATTCCGTCTGAATCCGCGCAAACTGCTCCTTAAACTGTGTCCGCATCCCCGTGTCCAGTTCATCGATGATTTTCAGCAGCGCGGCCTCCGCCTTCTGCAGATCATCGTACTGACTGCTAAGAAACGTATGCCGTTCCGTGAGCTCTTTGTAATCTTCAATCGCATTCACATTCACCGAACCAAGGGCTTTGATATCACCCTTCAGTTCCGCAATCCTTTTTTTCAGCGGAGGAACCAGGGTACAGGCTTCCTCCCGCAGCTCCGACGCCGAGCTCCAGGTCAGCGCATATTCCTCCCACATATAATTGATGCGGCTGTCTTTCTGCTCTGTGAGCTTCTCGATCTGTGACTTCAGACGAAACGCATCCTTATCCAGCAGACTGATCTGCCCGGAAAGGTCTTCCCGCGCGGCAAAAAACTGCTTCTGCGTCCGGTTTCGCTCCTCCCGCTTTGCTGTGAGGTCTGTGAGTTCTTCCTGCAGCGCTTTCTCTGATTCATCCGCCGCAGAAAGTGCTTCCCGGATCGCGGCAATCTGTTCTTCCCTGTCCTTCACATTGCCGGCCGCGTTCTGCAATTCTTCTTCATATTGCTTTTTTTCCGCCAGCAGCCGGCTTTTTTCTCCCAGAATCCGATCCAGATTCTGCCGGACAAACTGCTTCTGCTGCTCCAGTTTTGAGAGAAGAAGCTGTGCATTCTGCACTGCGTCAAGCGCTTCCTGCTCCCCGGCGCGTTTTTCTTCGAGCCGTGCCTGATTTTCGCCAATCCGTTCCGTAATCCGCGTTTCCTCTTCTTCCGAAGATTTTAGCTCCTCACGTTCATTTGCCAGATTTGCGTTGATTTCCTGAAGCTGCATCTCAAGCTGGGAAAACTCTCTTTGCAGCTTCTGATAGGTTTCCGACGTACTGCTCTGCTTTTCGCTTAACTCATCCAGACGGATTTTTGCCGTGTTCTGGGCCAGATATTCCCTTTGCATCTCCTCGTTCAAACGAACCAGGGTTTCCCGCAAATGATTCCGCTCACTGCGCGTCCGATCAATATTCGCCTGCAGGCGATCCAGGCACTCACGGCTTTCCTTCACCCGTTTCTCCAGATCCGCAATCTCTCTGCGTCTTCCGAGCAGATTACCGGAATTTTTAAACGCACCGCCGGTCATAGAGCCACCCGGGCTTAACAGTTCTCCTTCCAGTGTCACAATACGAAGCGAATGCCGGTATTTTTTTGCCAGCGCGATCGCGTGATCGATCTCATCTACAACCACCGTACGTCCCAACAGAGACTCCACCAGCGGAAGATACTTCTTATCCGCCTGTGCAAGAGAAGAAGCCAGCCCAAGAACGCCTGCCTCTTTGAGCGCCTGTGGGGAAGAGAAACCGCCGCGGTTCGTCACACCGGAAAGCGGGAGAAAGGTCGCACGTCCCAGCTTATTCTGTTTCAGGAAACTGATCTGACGCTTTGCTGTCTCTTCTGTATCGGTAACAATATTCTGAATACTGCCGCCCAAAGCGGTCTCAATGGCCGTCTCATATTCTTTTTCCACCCGGATAATATCCGCCACAACCCCAAGAATGCCCGGCTCCTGTTCCCGGCGCTCCATCACGCGGCGGATGCTGTTCCCATATCCGTCATAGCGCTCCGCAATGTTTCTCAGAGATTCCAGCCGCGAGACCTCCCGATGGTAATTCATCTGATCGTGCTCCATACTCTGATTGAATCCGGTCAGTTCCCTCTGCGTTTTCTCAAGCGCATCATTTGCGGCATCACTTTCGTCATTCAGCCTGGCAAGCCTCGCACAGGTCGCATCGTATTCCTCCTGCGCTTCCCTGCAGATCGTCTCCTGAGATGCCTCCTCGCTTTTGAGCCGGAGCACCTCCTGCGAAAGCTGTGCCTTGCGCAGAGACGCCTGCTCTGCCATCGTATCATAGCGCTGTGTCTGTGCCTTTACCGTCGCCCGCTGATTCAAAAGAGTAATCAGTGTGCTTTTGTCCTGTTCAATACCGGATTCCAGAGCCGCAATCTCCCTCCGGACCTGAGCGAGTGCCGCCTGCCGGGCCTCCTCATCTGTACCCGCCTGCACGACCTGCCCTTTTTGCACTTCCAGTTCTTCTCTCGCCTCTGTCTCCTGAAGCGCATAGTCTGCGGCCTGCTCTGTCACGGCGCGAATTCTGGCATGCAAATGCTCATCATTCGCCTCGGCCGTATGGATCTGCTCCTGCAGCAGCTGGATCTGATTTTCAAACTGTCCCCGGCGAAGCCGGCCTTCCGCCGCTTCGTCACGCTTCTTCTGCAGCAGCGCATCCATACGATCAATTTCCTGTTCCGCAGCCTCGTACGCCAGCTTCGCGCGGTCGTATTCCGTACGGGCGGCATCAAGATGCTCCTCTGTCACACGCTGCTTTTCGGAAAGAGTTTCCAGATCATGCTGAATCTTTTCCGTCTCAAGCAAAAAAAGATTCACATCACAGGTTTTCAATTCCTCTCTTTTCTGCAGGTAAATCTTCGCGGTCTCCGCCTGTTTTTGCATCGGTCCCAGCTGTCTGGTCAGCTCCGATAAAATATCGCTGACGTGTGTCAGATTCTGCCGTTCCGCATCCAGTTTTTTGACCGCAGTCTGTTTCCGGCGTTTGAATTTGACAATACCGGCCGCTTCATCGAAAAGCTCCCGGCGTTCCTCCGGCTTGCCGCTCAGAATTCTTTCAATCTGTCCCTGCCCGATGATGGAATAGCCTTCCTTACCGATACCGGTATCGTAAAAAAGCTCATTGATGTCTTTCAGCCGCACCTGTGTGCCATTGAGCAGATATTCACTCTCTCCCGAACGGTAAACGCGTCGTGTCACTGTTACCTCATCGTAGGATACTGCCAGCTGATGGTCCGCATTGTCCAGAGTAATAGAGACCGAAGCAAACCCAAGCGGCCGTCTTGTCTGGGTGCCAGCGAAAATAACATCCTGCATATTGGTCCCGCGAAGAGATTTCGCGCTCTGCTCGCCGAGGACCCAGCGTACCGCATCCGCCACGTTACTCTTTCCGCTGCCATTCGGTCCGACAATTGCCGTGATTCCATTGTGGAACTGAAAATTGATCTTATTGGCAAATGATTTGAAGCCCTGCACTTCGATACTCTTCAGATACATCGTCTATTCTCTCTCCCCACCAGACATCAAAGCATGGAGAGCCTGATATGCCGCTTCCTGCTCCGCAGCCTTTTTGGTACTGCCGCTTCCGGTACCCGCCACTGTGCCGCCAATCTCCACTTCCACGCGGAAGGTCTTCGCATGATCCGGACCATCCTCCCCTACAATGATATAGCGTATCGTATCGTGAGGGCAGTCTCGCTGGACAAGCTCCTGCAATACCGTTTTGCTGTCATAAAACAGCTTCTTATGCTCGATATCCGTCAGAACAAATTTTTCGATAAAGGTCCGCGCCGGCTCCAGTCCTCCGTCCAGATAAATCGCGCCAATCAGTGCCTCCAGTGCATCAGAAACAATGGAATTGCGCATGCGGCCTCCCGTGTGTTCCTCGCCTCTTCCAAGCAAAAGATAACTGCTTAAGTCAAATTCCTTTGCGCACAAAGCCAGAGTCGGCTCACAGACAAGACTCGCGCGCAGCTTTGTCAGCTTTCCTTCCTGAAGCTCTGGATAGGAGTGATACAGAAAATCGCTGCTCACTACCTCCAGCACCGCGTCGCCCAGGAATTCCAGGCGCTCATTATCCTGATATCCTTCCGAACGGTGTTCATTCGCAAAAGAGCTGTGTGACAGCGCCTGAAAGAGCAGACGGCCATCCTGGAAATGGTATCCGATTTTCTTCTCCAGGCTGATCATTTTATGTTCGGACATGTTTCTCCTTCTATGGCAGGCAATCGCACTTCGGCAAAAAGCAGAAGTGCTGCCGGCCATTCATCTCTTGGAAAGAGGAGGCCTCGCAGCCTCCTCTCCTTCCTTTTCTCAACCAATTGCCGCCTTGATCGCATCAACCGCGTCCCCAACTGAAACAATTGTCTCAGCCTTCTCATTCGGGATTTCAATATCAAATTCCTCTTCAATCCCCATGATGATCTGAAATACATCCAGGGAATCTGCTCCCAGATCGTCTACAAACGTCGTCTCCATCGTAATCTCATCCGCATCAACATTTAATACCTCCGCGATGATCCCCTGTAATTTTTCGAATTCCATACCCTGCACTCTCCTTTTTAATTATTTTCTCCGAGATTTTCCTTAATGATCTCATTGATTTTCTGTTTTTTAAATAATTCACACTGATAAATCGAGGTCGTAACCTCCTGCGCCTTTGAACTTCCGTGCGTCTTTACAACCAGGCCTTTGAGGCCGAGCAGCGGTGCGCCTCCATACTGACTGCCGTCGAAGGATTTTAATGTCTCCTTCAGTGAAGACTGAATCAGCGCAGCGCCGATCTTTGTCTTCATATTCTTCATCAGACTGCCCTTTACCATATGAATCAGGGTAGAACCAACCCCCTCATAAAGCTTCAGGATCACATTGCCGACAAAGGCCTCACAGACAATGACATCGCACACGCCAGCCGGGATATCCCTCGCCTCGACACTGCCGATAAAGTTGATATCCGTGCACGCTTTCAGGAGCGGAAATGTCTCCTTGACAAGAGCATTGCCTTTTTCTTCCTCCGCGCCGATATTCACAATCCCAACGCGTGGATGCTTCACTCCCAGCACCTTTTCCATATAAATTGAACCCATCCGCGCGAACTGCACAAGATGCGGTGCTCTCGCGTCCACATTCGCACCACAGTCGATCAGCAAGGACATCCCCTTCTCCGTAGGGATCACCGGTGCCAGAGCAGGCCGCTCGATTCCTCTGATCCGGCCGACAATCGCCTGGCCGCCGACCAGAACAGCTCCGGAATTTCCCGCAGAGACAATCGCATCTGCCTCGCCCCGCTTTACCATCTGCAGACCGACAACCAGAGAAGAATCCTTCTTGGAACGGATCGCATTCACCGGCGGCTCCGCCGTCTCAATCACGTCCTCGCAGTGGACGATCTCAATCCGGTCTTTCGGATAAGAATAGTTCGAGAGCTCACCCTCAACGGGTCCCTTTCGGCCGGTCAGGATCACCTGAATGTTCTCGCGGCCATTCACCGCATCCACGGCTCCTTTGACCAGTTCACCAGGCGCATTGTCACCGCCCATGGCGTCAACCACAACGCGGATTGTTTCACTCATAATTTCCCGCCTCCATTGTCTTCTGCGCAAAAGCTATACGATACGTTTTCATCCGTCCTTCCCAACAAATGCGATGGACTGTCCTGAATCGCTACAAGCTATCTTATACACTATACTAGACATCATTCTAAAATGCAACAAAAAAATAGAATGGAAAAAATGAAAAAGACCGCCGCAAACTGTGCCACCCTTTCTGGCTCATTTACGACGGCCCTACGAATCATCTACAAAGATCAGTCGCCAACGGCGATAATCTCTTTTTTATTGTACGTTCCACAGGCCTTGCATACTCTGTGCGGAAGCATCAGCTCTCCACATTTGCTGCACTTTACAAGAGTCGGAGCGCTCATCTTCCAGTTCGCTCTTCTTTTATCTCTTCTCGCCTTCGAATGTTTGTTTTTCGGACAGATAGACACGGATCACACCTCCTTATAATTACTGAAAATATCAAGGATTTTTGCCATTCTTGGATCAAGGCTCGCTTCCCGGCACGAACATTCCCCCTTGTTCAGGTTCTGTCCACACGTCACGCATAACCCTTTGCAATCGCTGCGGCAGAGTACACGCTCCGGCCACACAAGCAATGCCTCATCATGGATTAGCTGATCCACATCCAGGTAATATCCATCAATATAATCATTTTCTTTTAAATCGAGCTCCAGCTCAGGCTGAATCAACAGTCTGCGACTGACACTCTCAAGACAGCGCGCACAGGGAAATTCGACTTCCAGCTCTATCTCTCCCCAGAGGGCAAGCTTCTGGTCACCCTGATTCTCAATCTGCAGAATACCGGTCTGTTTGTCCAATACTCTGAACTCACCAAAGCGATAAGAGAGAACGGAAAGCTCCGGCAGGATCTCGTACTGTGCTGTTTTTCCTTCATTTAAAATCACATCGGTCAAATCAAGCAACATAGTACCACCCCACTCTCTAGCGCACTTTCAAAATTATAACTGCAAGATATTGTTTTGTCAACCTGTTTTTTTCGTAACAGTTCAGAACAACGGCCCGCTGTTCTGAATCGTTACGCTTTTTTCATCATAAAAGAGCAACCGTCTCACGGCAAATCGCCAGCTCCTCGTTGGTCGGGATGACTGCAACTTTGACTTTGGAGTCCGCGGTGGAGATCACGTTGTCCTCGCCGCGCTGTTTGTTTGCTTCCTCATCCATGGTAATGCCAAGATAGCCAAGGTAACCGAGCACCTTCTTGCGAACGGTCGGGGCATTCTCACCGATGCCGGCCGTGAAGGCAATGGCATCCACACCGTTCATGGCAGCGACATAGGAGCCTATGTATTTTGCTACACGATAGCTGAATACTTCGATCGCGTTTTCTGCTTTTTTATTGCCGGCATTCATCCCCTCTTCGAGGTCGCGGAAATCGCTGGAGAGTCCGCCGGAGATTCCGTATACGCCGGACTTTTTATTCAGGACATTCATAATACCTGCAATATCAAGTTTTTCCTTCTTTGCGATGAATTCCATGATCGCCGGGTCAATGTCGCCGGAGCGGGTGCCCATCACCAGGCCCTCAAGCGGGGTAAGTCCCATGGAAGTGTCGACACATTTTCCATTGACCACCGCGGAAATCGATGCACCGTTGCCCAGATGTGCGACAATGATCTTGCTGTCCGCAAGGTCAAGACCAAGGAACTCTGCCGCATGTTTGGATACAAAGCTGTGGCTGGTTCCGTGGAAACCATATCTTCTCACTTTATATTTCTCATAGTATTCATACGGAAGTCCATACAGATAAGCCTTCTCCGGCATTGTCTGATGGAACGCGGTGTCAAATACAGCGACCATCGGCACACCCGGCATCAGCTCCTTGCAGGCATTGATCCCAATCAGGTTCGCCGGATTGTGCAGCGGCGCGAGATCATTACACTCTTCTACCGCAGCGATCACCTCATCCGTGATCACTACCGAGCTGGCGAACTTCTCACCGCCATGTACAACTCTGTGTCCAACCGCATTTACCTCAGACAGGCTTGCGATTGCTCCGGTTTTCTCATTTACCAGCGCGTCCAGCACCATCTGAATCGCTTCTTTGTGCGTCGGCATCGCAGCTTCTGTGATCTCTTTTTCACCGCCCGCTTTCTGATAGGTCAGTCTGCCATCAATGCCAATTCTCTCACAGAGTCCTTTCGCAAGTACCTGCTCCGAATCCGAGTTGATCAGCTGATATTTCAGAGAAGAGCTTCCGCAGTTAATTACCAGTACATTCATTTTTCTATCCTCCGGTATTCTACTAAGAAGCAGGGCATCCCGCTCATCTGCGGAATCCCCCACTCACGCTCAATCACGCAGGGAGATTTTTCCTCTGCGCACCGCGCGGGGTACATGCAGCGCCAGCTGGGAAACTTCCATGGCACCCCTGCGCATTCATAACAGGAATCGAGTTGCTTAACTATCCTTTCACTGACACGGATCAGCAGCCGAGCAGCCAGTTATACAGCTCCTCGTACTTTCTCGCAGAACTGTTCCACGAGAAATCCATCGCCATGCCGCGGTCAATCATCTTATTCCACTCACGCTTTTTGTTGTGATAAAGATTCATCGCGCGCTGTACCGTAAAATACATCTCATGCGCGTTATAATTCGCGAAGCTGAATCCGGTACCAGTACTTTCGTATTCATTATATGGTTCCACCGTATCCTTCAGGCCGCCTGTCTCACGGACGATCGGAACCGTGCCATAGCGAAGACTGATAATCTGCGACAGGCCGCACGGCTCAAACAGCGACGGCATCAGGAATGCATCACAGGCCGCATAGACCTTGTGGGAAAGCTGCTCCGAATAGAAAATATTCGCGGACACCTTGCCCTGATACTTCCACGCGAAATGGCGGAACATATTTTCATATCTCTCTTCACCGGTGCCAAGCGCTACGATCTGAAGATTGTTCTGGCACATCTCATCCATCATATGCTCGATCAGGTCAAATCCCTTCTGATCCGTCAGACGGGACACAATACCAATCATAAACGCAGAATCATTCTGCTCCAGGCCAAGCTCCCGCTGAAGCGCACGTTTATTTTTAATCTTTTCCTTACGGAAATTACGCGCATTAAAATGATAATCAATCAGCGGATCGGCCTCCGGATTCCAGACATCGTAATCAATTCCGTTTACAATTCCGCGAAGATCATTTGCACGCGCCCTCATCAAACCATCCAGGCGTTCACCGTAAAACGGCATCTTGATCTCTTCCGCATAAGTATCGCTTACCGTAGTAATAGCATCCGCATAGACAATGCCGCCTTTCAGATAATTGGCGTCCCCGTATGCCTCAAGCTTATCCGGTGTAAAATAATCCGCCGATAATCCCGTGATATCACGTACGGTCTTGACATCCCAGACACCCTGGAACTTCAGGTTGTGAATCGTGATCACAGATTTGATCCCACGGTAAAAATCTCCATCCTGGAATCTGTCTTTGAGCATCACCGGGATCAGACCTGTCTGCCAGTCGTGACAGTGAATCACATCCGGCCGGAATCCGATAGACGGCAGTGCGGAAAGCGCTGCTTTTGAGAAAAACGCAAATTTCTCAATGTCCTGGTAAATATTTCCATATGGCTTTGCGCCGGAAAAATAATATTCATTATCAATAAAATAAAAATGAATACCCTCCAGCTCCATATGCAGAATACCCACATACTGAGATCTCCACGACAGATTCATATAGAAGTGCGTGACATACTCCAGCTGATTCTTCCATTCTTCTGCCATGCACTGATACTTAGGAAGGATCACGCGGCAGTCAAACTCTTCTTTATTAAAACATTTCGGAAGAGATCCTGCAACATCTGCAAGTCCTCCTGTCTTAATAAAAGGAGTTGCCTCTGATGTGACAAATAAAATGTTTTTCATAATTGACCCTCCAACAACATCATTTATTTTTTAATATATAAAGCATCAGCTGTTCTCTACGAGCTTCTTCAGATCATCAATGGAGATGTTCTTATCCTTTATCAGTTTCAGAACTTCTTTTGTTTTTGCTTCTTCCTCTGCTTTTTTCTGTGCTGATGCAAGTTCTTCCAGTTCTGCCTGAAGTGCTTCTTTTTCATCAGTCAGAGCTGCAATCTTATTTGCGTAACCTGTGATCTTCTCCTCAATCGTTTCGATCTTTGCAGTAATAATTTCTTTTTTGGTTCTTCTTTCGCGCGCCATTTATA
>JAJQGP010000074.1 GCA_021200475.1 Lachnospiraceae bacterium | reverse complement strand
AATATATATTTTTCATCTGTAAAAGCATCAAAAATACAGTTACTGTTTTTTGTAACATGCATTCTGAGGTATCTTTTATGAACTACTATATCACTTATGGAGATTTTCAGAACCATCTGACCAATTATTACCAGAAAACCGGCAGCCGCTCACAGTTCCTTGAAATGATGAACTTCCTGTACCGCAAGGGGCTTCTTTCTGAAACCCCTTTGCCGGACGTCTCGCCGCATCAGATGCTGGATGATATGAGCATAGAGGAAATCAATCAATTCATTGATTCTCTGGTATTTACCATTAACGCTTATGAAAACGACCCCACCTGCGTGATGGAGACCGATATCATTCCGAACTCCCGCGATGTCTTTATCATCCGCCATCCGCGCTATACCCGCCCGCTTCTTCATAAACACAATTATTTCGAAATCAACTATGTCGCCAGCGGGGAATGCACATTTCAGTTTGAAAAAAGCACACGCACTCTTCGGGAAGGAGAATTCTGCATGATCGCCCCCGGCTCCATGCATGACCTGACGATTGACGACGAATCTACCGTGCTTTGCATCATGCTGCGTAAAAGTACATTTAACAAGACGTTCCTGTCCCTGCTGTCCGGAAAAAATCTGCTTTCGCAGTTTTTCCGCACTTTTTTATCCGAAAACAGCCATACAAATTATCTGCTGTTTTTCTGTCCGACCACCAAATGGCTGCGGCTGATTGTCTTTAACGCCATGCTCGAATGCTACAAGCCGGATCCGTACAGCAATAACTGCTGCATAAGCTGGCTGAATCAGATGTTTTCTTACATGCTGCGCAATTACAGTCAGACCGTGCAGTTCTACGATTATCAGTTTGGATCTGAGTTTTCACTGGTACTCCAGTATATTCAGCACCACTATCAGACGCTGACGCTGTCCGCTCTGGCCGAATTTTTTCACTACAGCGAGCCCTATCTGTGCACCCTCATCAAGCAGAATACCGGGCAGAATTTCACAGAGCTGGTCAAGGGTCTGCGGATGTCCGAGGCAGTGGATTATCTGGTAAACACAAATATGAGCATCGGGGACATTGTGGAAAAGGTCGGCTATAATTCTTCTGACCATTTTTCTCGCGTATTCCGCTCACAATACCAGATGTCTCCGCAGAAATACCGGAAAGAGCACAGACTTTCTTCGGATGAGGCACTGGTACCATTCCGCATGGATGAGTAAAATCGAGCAGGAGGCAGTCTCCTGCTCACCTGACCTGAGATATTTCTGCTTTCTCCGGTCAGGCGCGATCTTGTTATTGGATACAAAACGCCGCGAAGTCCAGTGCTCCCGCTGTGACTGCGAAGTAGAGCGCATGCGCTCCTTCTATAGCGGTAAGCGGAAGTATTCACACGCTTCCAGCCGTTGGCATCCTTCTCCTCTTCTGAAGCATCTGCCGCTGCGCTGGCAATCACCGCACCGTCCGGGGTATCCAGGCGTACCTCCATGCTTCCGTTTCCGCGAAGCTCCAGCGAAATATTCTTTTCGCTTCCATCAAATATAAAATATTTGAACCCGGCCACTGCGCCCCTGCGAAGATTGTAAATGTAAGGTTTCAGTCCTTTATTGGAGGTATCGTTATCATCCGCCGCTTCTTCCGTGATATACGGCCACTCCTCCGGAATCACAAGCGCGCCGCCCTCCGGGCCAGATTCCACTACATGCCCTACTTTTGTGCGGTCTGCCTCAGTCAGATGACAGGCGATATAGGTTTCATAACGTCCTTTCGCCGGAAGCGGACCGCCATTTAGTCCGCAGCTGGTGATCGCGATCTGCGGGATGGTGCCGTCCTCAAGAATCTGTACTTCGTCTGCGCATCCCTGTCTGGAGAAACCGGTGCCATGCGTCTGACGATGCCAGAAAATATAATATTTGTCCTGAATCTGAACCAGGCCGCCGTGATTGTTTCCAGTATAATTAACTGCCAGTTCATTTTTTTCGAATCCAAGATCTCCGTTCGAGACAATCACACCCTTATACACAAACGGTCCTTCCGGTGTCTTTGCCATTCCATAGCAGAGCTCATGCCCCTGCAGGCTGGAATACACAAAATAATACCATTCGCCAAATTTCCGGATACTGGACGCCTCAAAAAACGGATGTTTCCCGTAGCAGGTTCCGGCAGCGGTATCACAACCATTTGCCACACATTTCGGTTCGCTGATAATGGTGTGCATATCGTCAGCCAGCTGAACCATCATACCGCCCGGAATTTCCAGCTGCTCCATTCCTGGAAAGCGCACTGGCGGGCAAAATCCATAATAGAGATAGTTCCCGCTCTCCTCTGAGAGAATCGCCGGGTCAAACCAGCGCCCGATCTGCGGGATGGTTCCATCCGGCTTTCTGACATAATCGAGAAATTCATATTTTCCGGCCGGGGTATCACACACGGCCACTGAAATCACATTGGTAAAATCCAGCGCGTAGTACAGATAATACCGTCCATCCGGCCCTTTCGCCACGTCCGGTGCGTAGAGCTGGTGCAGATGTTCCCCGGAAAAGGCATCGTCAAATTCCGGCAGCTTTCCCTCATAGGGCGCCCCATTGATCGGATCCTGCTCCTTCCGGTAAATGACGCCCTCATAGCGCCAGGCACCCGGGTCACCAACCGGAGCACTCCACCCCGCGTAATCCTCCTCGCAATATGAAGTCCCGTTTCGTCTGTCATGGCTTCCAAAAATATAAATTCTTCCATCAAATACATGCGGTTCCCCGTCCGGAACCGTCTCCCAGAATGGGAGATATGGGTTCAATCCCAACGCCTTCATTTTTTGAGCTCCTCCTTCGCTGATTATCTCTTAATTAAAGCCTATCCCTGTGCGGCATATTTCCTTCGCGCTGTTTTTTCCATCGAATCGCCCGGTAATGCCTCTCGTAGTACATCACCATTGAGACAACCACAAAGCCGATCCCCACGCCAAGAAGAGAATGGACACAGGTAACCGCGTTCGCCCGGATGCGTTCCGTATCCTGCAGGACAAGACCTACCACCGTATAATATAGCGGAGTTCCCGGAATTAATGGGATGATGGATGGATAAAGAAAAACCGTAGACGGATTTTTCGTATATACCGCCATGCATTCTGCGAAGAGCGCGGCCGCCATGGCTGCCAGAAAGCTGTAGATAAAGCTCTCCGGGATCAGCTGCAACAAAATCAGATAAACCAGTCGCGTCAGAGCACCGCCGAGTCCTGCGTAGATCAGGTATTTTCTTTCAATCCGAAAAACGATTCCAAATCCGACCGACGCGAAAAATGAGACAATCACCAGTTTTACAGCCTCTACCATGAAATCAGTCCTCCAAATAAAAAGATGCTCAGTACAAAACCGCAGACAATTGCAATGGATTCCAGCAGGGCTTTCAGAATCTCCAGCATTCCGTTGATCTCATTGCCGCACAAAAGATTCCGGAACGCATTCACCATCGGAATTCCCGGAATCAGCATCATGCTGTTTACAATCATAACCGTATAAATGTCATTTACCAGCCCGATTCTTGTCAGCAGAAGCGTCAGCGTACCCACCGCAAAAGTACAGAAAACACTATATACAATCCGATTTACACCCGGTTTTTTTCAGGTAGATTCCGGCCAGATAGATTAATACGGTATTAATAAGAATTGTAATCCAGTCCTTCCATCCTCCGTTATATAAAACCGTCAGGCAGCTCATTGCAAGCAAATACCCCATCAGACGTGTTCTTACGGAATATCCCTTCGAATTCACTGCCTCTTCAAGCAGCCCCTCCAGGTTCACCGGATCCGGTTTTTTTGCACAGATTTCTCTGGAAAGCTGATTCAGGCGGGAAAGATTTTCCAGATGGGTATCCATCCCGCTGCGGATGCAGCGCTGTCCGGTCACCCGCTTTCCATCCGCATCCTTCAGACTCAATGTCAGGTAACAGTTCAAAGAGAAAAAATGTACGTCATCGCAGCCATAGCTGTCACAGATACGATAGACCGTATCATTGACCCGCTCCAGATTCGCGCCGCTAATCAGCATTTTTTCACTCAGCTTTAATGCAAAATCAAGAATATACTCTGCTTCATTCATAGATATTCCTCTATTATCAGCTGTCATCATTGCCGCGGTGCGCAGCTAATGTACAAGACTATTATTCAGGCGGCTTTTTCGCCCCAGCACATAATATGGAATGGCTCCCCCTGCATTCATCAGAGGAAGCCATAAAATCATTTCCGTCTAACATTCCAAATCTCTATGTATTATTTATTCGCCCTGCTCTGCTCTCATCTTTTCTTTCATCGCCGTGGTCTCCGGGAAGTACTTCTTCAGCGGATAGAACAGCATGATGACAAGAATCACAACAGATACCAGAGCCGGCACTCCGAACCGAGCCATATTGATAGCTGTTGTCGCCGAAGCCGGCTGCCCGAATGGACCATATTCGGTACTGAAACCAGCTACAGCGATGATAGCCAGGATACCGGAGTTGGTCACAGTATTGCCGCACTTTTGCGCAAAGCCCTTGACAGAAGATACAATACCGTTTAACTGTTTTCCCTCCTTTAGGAGGATAAAGTCAATGGTATCATTTACCAGAACATTTACCAAAGCATTAACCATAGCACCCACTGCTGTAGCAATGAAGGAAAGGATGCAGCAGTACATAAAGTTCATACGGCCTGTGAAGAACAGAATCACATAGCAGACAATCGTCAGAATCTGAGATACAATCAGTGCCTGATAGCCGGTTTTGAACTTTTTCAGGAAAATCGGCATTAAGACCATCATGGAAATCAGTGCTCCAACGGAAATAAAGCCCATATAGGTGGAAATCGTTGTGCCAACGGTCGTGCCAATGGCCGCCTCATCCATGGTCTCAAAGTTCACACGCCCTCCGGCCAGAATATACTGCGCGTAATACACGGATGATGAGAACATAAAGCCATAGCTGACAGCTGTCAAGCACCAGCAAAGCATTACCGGCCAGATTTCTTTATGACGGAATACATATACCAGCTGCTTCAGACCTGCATTGTTCGGATCCTTTGGCATTACGTAACGTTCTTCTGAGGTCTTGTACAATCCCCAGAAGGAAACAATTGCAAGCACTGCGTAGATACACATCAGGTTCCGGTAGCTTCCGAAAATCTCAACCAACTGCGTAGAGAAGGTAGAAGCAACCGTGAACGCCAGTGTGCAGACAGCCGCGCCCTTGGATACCACTGAGTTTCTCTCTGCATCGTCCAGCGTCATCGCCGGCAGAATCGCCATCTGCGGCATCGTGTAAGCGGTAACAATCATGCCATAGAACATGTAGGTAATGCACACATAAACGCATTTTGTCATCGTGCTGCCCTGGATGAATCCCGGATTGGAAAACAGCAGGAACATATCTACCAGCAGGAAGATCGGTGTGAAGGTAAACCAGATACGATAACGACCCTGCTTCGGATTGATCGAGTCGCAGATCACACCCATGATCGGGTCATTGATCGCGTCCCACAGAGAACAGATCAGCAAAATGATCGACAGCTGCGCCGCTGTAATTCCAATCTCCTCCTGCACATACAGAGAGAAGTAAGTGGAAATGGTAGCCGCAATTGCCATTGCGCCGCCATTGACAGAAGTTGCGTGGAACCAGGTAAAGGCTGTACTCAGTCCCTTCTTTTTTGTGGTTTTTGTTGGATTTTGGTTGCCCATTTTTATCCCCCTTCTGTAAATTAGTATATCCGTTTTGTGAATGACATTCTGCATCCGAAAGCTTCGGCCTGTCGTCATTTTGACTTTTGTAGTGTCAATTCGCCAGTCTGACTATTCGTCGTTTTCCATGCTTTCCTGCCGCTCACTATGACTATGCTAATTGTACTGAATTGACCGAAAAGCTACCATGTTGTTTTTTACTCCAAAAACGACATTTTTTTGCTTGTGCTCCCATGGAGGGTTATGGTATAGTAAAACAAACAAATCATTATTCATAAAACAAATATACAAGGAGATCCCTTATGAAAAACTGGATCATCGTCGCGGAAAGCGGCTCGGACATCACTTATGACGAGGCAAAAGAGCTTGGGATCGAGCTTGTTCCCATGCATGTTACTATGGGCGGGAAAAGCTATGACGACGGTACTTTCCCTGCAGAAGATATCTGTAACTACTATAAAGAACACAAAGAGCTGCCTAAGACAAGTGGTTCTGTACCGGCCGATTTTATTTCTCTCTACGACCGCATCCATGCAGAGCATCCGCAGGCACAGATCCTGCATTTGGCCTACTCCGCAGTCACTACCATTTCTTACAATTCCTCCCTGGCTGCCGCGGAAGGCCGGGATTATGTCACTGCCATCGATACAAAGCATGTGTCGGTCGGACAGAGAGCAGTCATCCTGCAGACGCTGGATCTTTTGAAGAATGAGCCTGGCATCGCCAAAGACAGACTCCTGAAGAAGGTTCGTGCGATCTGTGACCATACGAAAATGAGTTTTCTCCCGGCTGACCTTGCCTACCTCCACGCGGGTGGCCGCTGCACGAATCTGGAGCTCTGGGGAAGCCGCCTGCTGCACCTTCATCCCTGCATCGAAATACTCGACGGAAAGCTCATCGCTACCACAAAATACCGCGGAAGCTTCCAGAAAGTGGTGAAAAAGCTGGTACGCGACTGTGCGGAAAAGAACCATCTGACCAGAGAACGGCTGTGGCTGGTCCGGACACCCGGTTTGTCAGAAGAAACCCGGAAGATTGCGGAAAATACGGCGAAAGAGCTGGGATTTGGACTCATTTCCTGGGTGAAAACCGGATGCGTGATTACCACACACGGGGGCGAAGGAGCGATCGGTGTCGTAGGAATAGCGGAAGTATAAAACTTCCCCGTTCTGGTTTCATCAGACTTGAAAAATCCCTGTGCAAAATCCTGCACAGGGATAGAAGGCGGAAGCGTGTTTCCTGAACTTCATAAATCTATGCGCATACGCATGGCATACTTTTTCAGGCAGTACCCTTCTAAAGTGTTATAAACCCAGATATTTTTTCATATTATCCAGCACGACCCGGTAACCGTTCGCATACATATGAACGCCTTCAATTGTATATTCCGCTTTCAGCATACCACGCTCGTCCGTCAATCCTTCATTGACGTCAATATATTCATTTCCCATCTTTTCCGCCAAAGCCTTCACAGCGGCGTTTGCAACGGGAAGATTACGGTTGTTGCGGTTTACAAATAAATCCGCGCCCCAGTCCTTGGGCACTTTATCGGTTTCATTCACCGGATAATAAGCCATCATATAGACCTTTGTCTGCGGCAGCCGTTCTCTGATCTGTCTCAGGATTTTTTCATAATTCTCAAGCATCTTAGCCAGCTGAACTTCAAACGGCTGACTGTTATCTCCCAGATCATTCGTTCCGATATTGATGAAAATCACAGACGGTTCCGTTCCAAACACCTGTTCCTCCATATGATCCAGCATATCATCGGAAGTATAGCCGCCGATGCCGCGATTGTAAATTACCAGATCCGAGCCCAGATCCATCAGCAGCTCCTGAATGGGAAACTGCTCCATCAGGGACGAACCGGTAAACAGAATCTGCCCCTTTTTCGCCAGGGTGTTCAAAATCCGATAGCGATCCGCTTTCTGATTCTGTTCGTTTTTCATCATTCCCTGCATGATTTCTTTTACCATTGTTCCCATCTCTTTTTCTTTCATAATAAATACATCCTTTCCTGGTTCATATCCACGCTCAGCGTCCAGTGTTTTGTTCCTATTCAGAACAGCAGGCCTCAAACCATCTTCTCCGAAGGCTCTATGCCGCTTACGCATCATATGTCTGAGGCATGATACTGTTCTGAACTGCTGCTAAAAAAACATATTTGCAATTCCTACGATCAGCGGCAGTGTGACGATGCAGAGCAGAGTACTCAGACACACCTCTTTGACTGCTCTTGTATAATCCTGCCCATAGAGCTGAGCGAAGATCGCCACATTTGATCCCACCGGAGCCGACGCTGCGATGAGCACTGTCAGCTTAATCGTCTGGTATTCACCCGGAACCAACAGCATCAATACTGTCGTCAGCGCCGGAATCAGCAGCAGGTGCACAGCCGTACACTTATACACCAGTTTATCCGTAAACAATGACTTCAGCGGTATCTGCGCCAGATAGACGCCAAGCACAATCATCGCGACCGGTCCATTCATGGAAGCCAGTGTAGCAATGATATCGGTCAACGCTTCCGGAAGCGTAACCGGAACGAAAAACAGGATTAATCCAGCCAGAAAGCTGATCACGATCGGATTCGTCCGGATCTTACGCAGACTGATCACAGACCGGTCTCCCGTCATGACCAAAATGCCGTAGGTCCATTGCAGGATGTTTAAAATCGCCACAAACGACGTTACATAGAACACTGCTTCTGTTCCGAGCGCCATCTGCACCAGAGGAATCCCGATAAAGCCCGCATTCGAAAATGCAGCACCGAATCGTTCTACACCCTCGTCTTTTGGGAATAACAGGCGGCTTACTATAACAGCCAGAATGAGCGACAGCAAAGCCAGCACGAAGGAGACAAGCAGTCCTTCCAGCAGCTCCATACTGAAATCCCGGATATAGGATTTCAAAATAGTGACTGGCATGATGACATATAAAAGCATCCTTCCCATGTCCGCGCTGCCCTGTTTGCTCACCAGCTTCTTTTTATATAGAAAATAGCCGATCAGCAGGTAAATAAACATGATCAGACTCTGCTTCAATAATAATAAGACAATTTCCACGGATCATCCTCCCTCATTCTCAGCGCATTTCTACCGCTGAAGCAGTCTTAGCACACCACACGATTTTTCATTCTCCGAGTGATTTCGCGTGGCTTGATGCCACTACGTTTTCACCCCTCGCCGGGTGGCATCCCACACTTCATGTGGGATAAGCCCTGACCACGCAGCAGGTGCGTAGTCGGGTTGTGACCAGTAACTGACTGACTCCTGCCGTTCACAGAACTACGTTCGCTTCCAGCACATCCCGGGAGTTGCCTCCCACATAAATGCGAAATTCACCGGGCTCCGTCACATATTCCAGACTTCTGTTATAAAAGCCCAGCTTTTCAAATGGAAGTACAAATTCCACCAATTGTTCCTCACCCGGCTCCAGATGGATTTTCTGATAGCCTTTGAGTTCTTTCAGCGGACGCACACGCGATCCGACGACGTCCCGCACATAGCACTGCACAATCTCATCCCCGGCCCGGTCACCCGTATTTTTCACAGTAACTGCAGCATGGAAATACCCTTTCCATCCATCCGACGTTTCCTTCGTCTGTTCCATTGTAACATTTTCAATTATTTTTTCCACAGAAAGATTATCATACTCGTACGATGTGTAGCTCAGCCCATAACCAAACGGATAAACCGGCTCCAGCGGCGTATCCAGATATTTGGATGTAAATTTTGATTTTCCGCCCGGCCGCCCGGTATTGGTATGTGCGTAGTACATCGGGCACTGTCCGCTCGCATAGGGGAACGTGGTCGTAAGCTTTCCAGCCGGATTCACATCACCAAATAAAACTTCCAGAATCGCCGGACCGGCTTCCACTCCCGGATGCCATGCTTCCAGAATAGCATCCACCTTTTTGGCAAGCTGAGGAATTGCCAGAGGACGGCCATTAAAAAGCACTACAATAACTGGCTTACCCTGAGCCTTCCCCACTTCCAGCAGCTTCTCTATCAGGCAGATATCGCTGTCTTTCAATGTGATGGAAGCACGGCTGGCGGCCTCGCCGCTCTCATCCTTCGTTTCGCCGAGCGCTGCGATAAGAACATCCGACTTCTTTACAATTTCTGATAATTTTTTCTCTCTGTCCTGTTCGCTGATATTACCTGCAGCTTCCTCTTGCCCGCCGCCGTTTTCCATAGTGAAATACTGATAATTTACGCCGCGTATTCTGCATGCATCAATGATGCTCAGGCAATCATCCGGATGCGCCCCAATCGCCCATGCACCGGTCATTTCTCCCCGTTCGCCTGCGAGACGGCCGAAAATCCCAAGTTTTGTCTCCGGCGCAAGCGGAAGCACCTTTTTCTTTACTTCTTTCTGCACCAGTGCATTCGTACAACTATCCACTATTTCTGTCACCTGCTCTGAAGCCTTAGAACACATACTTTCATTTTTCAAAAGCACCATGGATTTTACCGCCGCTTCCCGTGCCAGCTTCCGTGCTTCTTCCGTAAGCATTGCTCCTGATTCCCGCTCTTCACTGGTGCGATATGGATGATCAAACAATCCCAGTTCAAATTTTACACGCAGAATGTTGGCGACTGACTCATCCAGTACCGACTCATCCAGTTCGCCGCTTTCGATCAGTTCCTGCACATGCGCAATATAGGAATTCGACGTCATATCCATATCCACGCCCGCCCGCAGGCACTGCTTCGCCGCATCACGCTGATCTGCAGCGATTCCGTGATTCACGCACTCCGCAATTGCGTTCGCATCGCTGATCGTCATGCCGTCAAAGCCCCATTCTTTGCGCAGAATATCGCGCAGCAGCCATTCGTTTGCCGAACAGGGTACGCCATTGATATCGTTAAACGCAGGCATGACCGCGCGCGCCCCGGCGTCGATACAGGCCTTATAAGAAGGCAGATACTCGTCCCAAAGCTTTTGCAGGGACATATCGACCCGATTGTAGTCTCTGCCGGCCTCGCCCGCGCCGTAAGCCGCAAAATGCTTCACGCAGGCCGCCATCGCGTCCTCTTTCGTCAGGTCATCGCCCTGGAAGCCTCTCACCTTGGCCGCACCATAGTCACCGTTCAGCAGGACATCCTCTCCCGCTCCTTCGCTGACACGTCCCCAGCGTGCGTCCTTCGCCACATCCACCATCGGCGCGAAAGTCAGATGTACACCTGCGGCAGTCGCCTCCTGCGCCGCCAGGCGGCCGGTGCGCTCCCAGAGCTCCGGCTCCCACGCGCAGCTCTCCGCCAGCGGAATCGGCGTTACTGTGCGAAAGCCATGGATTACGTCATAGCCATAAATCAGCGGAATCCCCAGTCTTGTCTCCTCCACCGCGATTTTCTGCAGACGGTTCGCGGTCGCCGCGTCGCCAATCCCATTAAAGGAGCCGATGCGCCCCGCCCGTATATCATCCTCATGGAAATCCTGCTTTACTCCGCCCATCAGACGGTCAAATTCCTCCTTCGAGATTCTGCCGTCAAACATCATATCCAGCAGATCCTCAAAGCTCACTTCAAACGCGCCAACCAGAGACGGACCGCACTGCTGCAGCTGCCCCACCTTTTCCTCCAGGGTCATTTTCGCGAGAAGTTTCTGAATTTTTGTCTCAATTGTATTTTTATTCATGATGATTTTTTCCTTTCTTTTTACCAGCGCGAAGTTCTTTTTCTGACTTTTCCATATAAACTGGGTACTCTTCTGAATAGAACGGATTTATGTTCTCCCAAACGGTATTCAATATTCCCATTTTCCCGCTGTCAGCACTTCTATCCTGCCATCTGGCAGCCGCAGCTCTGCTTCCGCTCCGAAAGGCACAGTAAACATATAGGTCACCATCCCGTTTTCATCGTAGCTCCAGCTGCTCTCATAAAGTCCCATTGGTGTCTCCAGATAGCCCTTTGCAAACTCTAATCTCTGATCCGGATGCGGTTCCAGTATCGCCCGCCGGAAGCCAGGTTCTGCCGGCCGAATACCGCACACATAGCCGTACATCCACGCTTCGATGCTTCCATAGCTGTAATGGTTCAGGCTGTTCATGCCCTCCGCGCTTATCGTTCCATCCGGTCCTACAGAATCCCAGCGCTCCCAGATCGTCGTAGCACCCAGATTCACGCTGTATAGCC
>JAJQGP010000025.1 GCA_021200475.1 Lachnospiraceae bacterium | reverse complement strand
CGACAAACTGAGCGGCTATTGCTGATTAGATAATCGGGCTAACCGTCTATCGGTAACTCCCGGAGGCACCTGTTACCAGCAGGTGTCTCTCTTTCTATTCATACTATACCATAATGAGCAACTTGATTCAAGCATTTTTTTAATCTCTATCTCGCCTCTATCTCGCCTGAAAATGTCTCCCCATGGGACACATCACAATGTGAGAGGTGTGGGGAGTCCTGTTATTGTTATAATAAGCAAAGGCCACCTTAAAGTCAACGTGTTTTTGAAGCTTCATGAAAAACTTTTCGTCTTAGCATCAAAAAAGACACCCAGCCCAATGATTGAGCCAGATGCCCCTTTCCTTCATTTCCTGCTTCGCTCATCACTTCGATTTATAATATGCTCCGGTACTGGCTTTCCGTTCCGAATCGCCATCTCCGCCTGCTTGATATGCAGACGGTCCAGCGCAGACACCCTGCCGCCGATCACTCGCGGTTTCGGCAGGTTGTTGATTCGCCCATCTATAAAACTGTAATTCTGCTCTTCGGACATTTCTGCACTTCGGAGGTATTCACCATTTTCCAGATACTTCTGCCAGTTCTCCAACGGCGGTTTAGTCGGCGCAGGTTTTTGTTCTTCCGGGGGATGCAGATATTTTCGTATCTGCTCAATCGCCGCCTCATCAAAACCCTTGCAGCTCTCAACAGCTATCTTTCCATCCTCCGACAGAATCACGTAAGCCGCATTTTCCCGGTAGTCTTCACTCTGCATCAGGAAGAATTGCCTTCCATCTACAATCAGCTCCTCGCAGGCTACCCAGCTCCCGCCTTTCCCTTCTATCCGGTATCCTGTCGTATCCATAGAGATCAGCGTACCGGATGAATTCAGCCGAAGGAATCCTGTCAGAACAATCAGCTTGTCGCAGTCTACATAAAAGGCAGACACCACGCCATCCCGGTTGACAACATACACGTCACTCGTGCTGATGGAATGTCCCGGAAAATTTCTCGGAAGGCGTTGCTGGAACCTTGCGTGAAGATTTTCCACGGTCTCCTTCGGGGACATATACGATAAATACACTTGGTTATAGGAATCTGAACACACGCGGATGTTTTTTTGCTGCAGCTCGTCGTAGGGGCGGAACCGTATTTCACGATATTCCGCCCCGTCTTTTACCTGATATACGGCAAACTGGTTAATCTTCATCCTCGTCCTCCGGCTCCTGCTTGTATGGTTCCAAATCCAGTGCGCTGTAATCTGCGTCTGAAATCTGTCCCATCTTATCAATCGTTCCCCGGACGAGTTCTGTCAGTTCTTCATCTTCTTCAATAAACGGAAGGATTTCCGCGATCTGCTCCGCTGATTCCTGGCGGGTTTTTGCTTCAAACATCGCCATCACGATATACTCGTTTTCCTCAAACTCTACTTTTCTCATAGTGACTGATCTCCCTTCTTATGCTCTGTCTTCCTGTCCTGCTCTTTGCCGGACGCTTTTTCCTGTTCCTTCATTTTGGCCTTGCGGTCTCTGAGCGCCTGCAGCACAGATTCCTTCCTGCCACCTGCAGCGACGGAACCCCTGCCCCTGCTTTCTTCCGATGCCGCCCTTTGCGGTTTTTTCTCCGGCTCTGGAGCCGTCTTTTCTTCATGAGCAGATGCTTCTCTCACTTCTGCCTGCACGGTTTCCCTTTCCGTCCTTTCGGGCGGGTACACCGCTTCCAGTTCATCCAGAGCTTTCTGCACCAGAGGGCTTTCCCTGTATTGCTGAATTTCGTTTACATCGGCCCTGTCTACAATCCCGGCGGACATCATCTCCTGTGACATTCCGTCATACAGACTTCCATCATAAAGGGTAAAACCGATTCCCTTAATGCCGTTCATGCGTTCCGCCGGAATTTTCTCATACAGAGCTACCGCTTCTTGCAGGCTTGTAATCTCTTCGTGCCATTCGCCCAGGATCGGAAACTCCATGCACTCCGCCACATAAAATGTGATCCTCGGTTCAACCGCTTCCTGCTTCATTTCAACATTCTGCGCCTGCTGTGCTTCTGCCATCTGCGCCGCCTTTTCATCCAGATACTGTTCCGCCTTCTGCAGATAATCTTCAAGCATTCCAGTCTTCTCTGTGGAAATCGGGTTCATATCAACCGGCATTCCGCTGATGGACATTCCGCTTTCGTGCAGGGCATTGAAAAAAGCATCCTCACTGATATTCCCAGTATAAGAAATCACCACATCAAGGTCAGACCCTTCTGTGCTAAGTCCTTCCCGGCTCCGGCTTCCGTAAACTCTTGCACCATGCAGTGTCACT
Source organism: Lachnospiraceae bacterium (assembly GCA_021200475.1). Lineage (GTDB taxonomy): Bacteria > Bacillota > Clostridia > Lachnospirales > Lachnospiraceae > Choladousia. Next base: position 9,686 of record JAJQGP010000025.1, on the reverse strand, counting down.
TCGTCATGCAAGCCCATCGAATCAATCTCTGCCTGTGCGTAACTTAAAACCGTTTCTTCAATATCAGCCATGCTCCGTCCGTGCAGGGACTGTGCCGGCTCTGTCCGGTCTGAAACGAGAGGAATATCTTCCTTCTGCTGTTCGCTCACATCTGACTGTTTCTCCTGCTCTTCGGGGATTTCTTCCTTTTTCTCCTTCTCCGTCCTATCCAATGAGTTTTCCGTGAAGCCTTTCTCCTTCTCATCCATCATCTGATACAAGTGCTCTCTTTGTTCATCTGAAAGATTCAGGTACTCTGTCTCCATCATCCCATAGTTGACTTCCCGCAGATCATCCGCTGTTTCTGCCTGCTCAATCTCTTTCTGCCATTCAGCAAATGTCACCTCGCGGCTTACCACAGCCTCAAGTTTTCCCAGCTCTTTCCGGCTCATACATTCCCAAATATCGCGGTTCTTTGTATGGAGCGAATAACTCTCCCCATCGTCATGCTGAGATACTTCATAGGTCAGCACATCCGGTTCTCCTCGTACTTCACAGGAAAAGACATACTCTGCTGTCCTCATGTGCGGGTAATACTCCCTGCTGATCTCTTTGAAATTGGTAATCTCATCTGCTGTCAGCGGCTTTTCTGCTTCCTGCTTACGCGCCTGCTCCTGCACTTCTTCCCGAAACATCCTGACAAAACCGTCCAGCACTGCGGGATGGCTCTCCACCGTCCACTCTAACCGGCGGTCATTCCCAAATGGGCTGATCTCCTCCCCGATTGGTACAGAAGCCGCCCATTCCTTGTTTGAAGGAGAGAAACGTCCGTCCCAATCTTTCATCTGGATCGTCGAGGCCAGGACATACGCGACACGCTCCTCGCCAAACTGGTCGATCACGGGTTTCACTGCACCGGCGTTCAGGTGCATCCCATCAAAATTATCTGCTACCGCCTGTTCGATTGCGTCTTTGCAAGCGATGTTTAACCGTCTTGATTCACGGTACTGCTCCAACTCACCATGCTCACGGGCATACGTCCCGTTCTGCATATACAAAGGTTTTACTGCATCCTCTCGATTTTCGATTACTTCCGTTTCCGCTTCCCGCGCTTCTTCGTCCTGCACTGGCTCTGCAACAGCTTCATCCTCTAACCTGTCCTCCAAACCGTTCTCAAGCGTTTCAGACGCCATCATCAGCTGCTGTGTCCACATTGTCTGCCGTTCCTGCATGAAGTCCGGCAGGGTTTGAAATCCGATGCTGTCCACATAATGTGCGCTTACCACACCGCTGCGATTGAACAGGACCACATCACTGACAGACAGCGAATGCCCGGTAAAGTTCTGTGGCCGGTTAAGGTTAAACTTCTGATATATGCCTTCAAGCGTATCCCCATCCACAAGCTCTCCGCCATAAACCAGCTGATAATCCGAGCCTCTGACGGTCATGCCCTGCTGATTTACAAAGTCCATGTTCATGAACCGGTAATCATCCCCAGGCCCATCCCGGTTGATCTGGTAAATCGCATAGCGCTCCCCGGAATCCTCCCAAAGCAGATTTTCATTTGCGCGGATCACCGCATTCTGCATATTCTCCGCCATAGCCGATATATCTGTATCCGCCATCCTCTGGCGGTATTCCTGTACGGAAATCTCCCCGCCTGTGAAGTTCAGCTCCTCACCCAAGTATAAGAATCCCTGTTCCGGAAGGTTCAGCGGATACATGGTCAAAATGGACGCTGCATGGTTTACAATAACATTGTTCTGAACCGTAACAGGTCTGCCAGGGTCATCATCGGAACCACGCAGATCATAGCGGTAAAAGCCTGCCGGTATATCCTCATCGGCAATCCTTCCGTTGCTGTAAAGCGCAGGCATCTCAAAAATTTCTACTTCCTGATATTCTGTAGCCTCCATGTACTGCTCCTGCTGTTCCCTCTGCAGCTGTATCTGCTCGGTAAGCTCGTCAATAAATTCCGCCGCCGTATGACGAATCGTATCCATCGAAGCACGAAGCTCCTTCATTTCCATGCTGCTGCTCCAGGAGGCCACATAAGCAAAGGAATAATCAGAAGTGTCGATACCGAAATGCTGGCATACCGTATAGGCCACACTTTCCGCTTCAACCTCTCTTGTCATTTGATCTTTTTCAATGCCCCGTTCCTTCATCACCTCACGGTCATGGAGACGTGCGTGGGCAATTTCATGAATTGCTGTCTTTAAGGTCTGGCTTTCGCTCATGCCGCTCTGGATCACGATTTCCTTATTCTCGTTGCTATAGAATCCCTTTGCTTCGCCTTCAATTTCAGCAAAGCGGATCGGCACCGGGGAAACCTGCGTAAGTGCCGCCAGAAAAGCATCATAATTTTCCACACTGGCGGTCAGCTCCTCCACGCCCAAATCCGGCAGCGGCTCCCCGACTGTCTGGCTGACATCAAAGACCGTCGCAACCTTAAACTGCGGGATAACATGGACGACTTCTTCCTTCTCCGGTTCGCCGTCCGGCTTTAAGATGACCTGCCCGGTCTGCTCGTCCACCTTATCCCTTTCCTCTTTCCTTCGGATTGGTGCCGGGGATATGATCTGAATCCCTTTTTCCCCGCGCTTTACCTGCCGATGGAATTTCTTCTGCCACGCCTGATACCCGGCGACATGGGTCGCGTCCGGTCTCTGCATGGCGATCAGGAGCGTGTTATTAAAGCTGTAGCTGTGAAACTGCGACATTGTGCGCAGATATTCCGCATAGCGTTCCGAAGTGAATAACTCCTGTACGCCCTGTTCCAGCCGCTCTGTAATCTCTTTTAACTGTTCTTCCCGTTTACCTGCCATTTTGTTCCTCCATTTCTTTCACCCACCGCGTTTTCATCTCGTGTGGGTACTGATCTGCGTCCTTTGGTTTCCGTTCTCCGTTCCATTCCAGGCCGCCTGCCCTGCCTTCACAGCGATACCCGGCTGCCTTCAGCGACGTTCCCGGCTCACTTTCCAGAATATATGTAACCACCCTCTGATAGCCCATTGCTCTGGCTGCCCGGTATGCCGCACCGTATAACATGCTGCAGGCATTCTTTGTTCCGTCCGTACACAGGCGGCTGACCTCCAGTGTCTTCCCATCATCCAGGCGGCGGCTTACCGGCCTGCCGCAGATCGCAACTCCGACCAGTGCTTCGCCGTCTTTTACGCCGATGGAAAATTTATGCCCGACTGTGGGCTTATGGTGTCGGTGATGCTGTGCGACAAAAGCATTCGCTTCCCGCAGCGTCACCGGTGTTAATTCAAGCAATCTTACCCTCTCCCTTCTGTCCTCTTTCATTTAAGAAAACCACCGCCAGAACAGGAGGTTTCCCTCCTGCCTGACGGTGAAAATAATTATATGCTTTGTTCCTGCTTCTTTGCCGGAGCCTCCTTCTGCTGCGTCTCTTTTGCCTGCCCGGATTTCTGCTCCTGCTTCTCATGAAGCTTTGCAAGGACAGACACCTTACGCGGGGCATCCTCTGATATATGAGCTTCCTTGCCGTCCTGCTTCGCCGCACGGTCAGCATAAGATACTGTCCATAGGTCACTGCCAGGTCTTCCTCGGTCCGGTGCGGGACATTCTTCAGCAATTCTTCGTTCTGCTCCGCTCCGCATACACGGATGAACAGCCGCTCCTTTGCTATCTCATAATTCTGCACCTCTTCCAGATCAATCATAACCTGCGGTTTATTCTGGATTGTTTCTGATGCAGCAGACAGCGTATCCTCAAAATCCATGCTGCCAGCGGCATATTGCTCATAAAGCTCTTCCAGATTAACAGCAACCGACTGATTCTCACCAAACGGCTTTGCAAAAAGTGCTTCATACCTTTTGTTAATCTTATCTACGGGACGAATCTCCACATCGGCATCCTGGTACTTTTCAGGAAGCACATCCCGGATTTGCTCCGCGACGCTTCCCTTAAATTCATCATAATTCATATAATCTCGCATCCTCCTTTAGCGGCAGAAGGCGGGCAAAACCTGCCGCCCTCTGCACTGATATTTCGTCTGCTTACGCAGATTGCCTGCTTTACTCCCGACAGCAGCATTACTTCTTTTTCTTCCCTCTGCCCTTAGACTTCGGGAAGAAGAGCGAAAACGATGCCCTGCCGTCCTCCACTTTCATCAGAAGATCCGCTTCAAAGGTGGTATCCTTTTTCGCGGAATAGAAATCTTTCACATGGGTTCTTCCCTTGGAGAGCAGGTCAGCCGCCATCTTTTTATCCACCGTTTTCCGCAGACCGGACAGATAACGGTTTTCCTTCCAGAGTGTGAAGCGGCATTCGCGGTCAGAGCAGTAAAAGTTCTGCTTGCCTTCATAGACCGGCTTTCCGCAGACCGGACAGTCCCCGATCTTTTCCCTTGTATCAAACTGTGCAAGCTCTTCCTCTGAAATGGTGTCGCATCCATGCAGAACCATCTTGATCAGGTTGGTAATGCCCTGCAGGAAACGTGTGCTTTCCACTTCTCCCTTTTCAATGCCAAGCAGCTGATTCTCCCATTCTGCCGTCATGCTGGCAGATTTCAGATAATCCGGCAGGATTTCAATGAGCTTCATTCCTGCTGTGGTTGGCGTGATCTGCCGCCCTTTGCGGACTGCATAACCGGAGGACACCAGCTTTTCAATCATGCTTGCCCTTGTTGCCGGGGTTCCAAGCCCTTTCTTCTCTGTCTCCGCATCAAATTCCTTGTTGCCCGCTGTCTCCATCGCGGAAAGGAGCGTATCCTCGGTGTACGGTTTTGGGGGAGATGTGAAATGCTGTTCGCTCTTTGCCGAAACCGACGGGATCACCATATCCTCATCAATACCGGAAGAAAGCACGTTCTTATCCTCGCCATTCTCTCCGTCCGCTTTATTTGCACCCTTTCCAGCCTTTACCACAGCGGCAAATGCTTTTTCAATGGTCTTATAGCCTTCCACCACCATCCGGTTTCCTTTTGCCTGAAACTCATATCCGGCACATTTCAGGATGACGGAAGTTTCATCACTGACAGATTCCCCGGCTACTGCCTGTGCCAGTCTCTGCCCGATCAGGCTGAAAAGATTCCGCTGCTTTGCCGTAAGCTCCGATAAGTCTTCGTTAAGCGCCGCCTTCGTCGGCAGGATTGCATGATGGTCGGTTACTTTCGCGTTATTGATGACGCGCCCAATATCCACAACCTCCATACTGTCCTTCAAAAATGGAAGCACTTCCGGGAGGCCGCCCAGCAATTCCTGTACCGTGTCCGCCATATCCTCCGTGACAAACTGGCTGTCTGTTCTCGGATATGTAACGAGCTTGTCTTCGTAGAGCTTCTGCAGCTCCTGCAGCGTCTCCTGGGCCGTGTAACCGAAGATACGGTTTGCTTCCCTCTGCAAGGTTGTCAGATCATAGAGCTTCGGCGGCTGGCTCTTTTTCCGTTTCCGCTCCACCTTTGTCACAAGAGCCACAGTCCCATCACATCTCTTTGCAACCGCATCCGCTTCCACCTTGTCCGCATAATTCTCCGACACCGCCGTGATACCGTTTCCCTCAATCCGCACCTTGTAATAGGCTGTCTTCTCAAAACCGTCGATCTGTTTCTGGCGCTCCACCAACATTGACAGGGTAGGCGTCTGCACACGGCCAACCGTCAGCCGCCGGTTATATTTCGTGGTAAATGCCCGTGTTGCGTTCATCCCCACAAGCCAGTCTGCCTTTGCCCTGCACACCGAAGCGTCATATAGAGCCGCATATTCGCTGCCATCTTTTAATTCCCGGAAGCCCTCCTGAATGGCGGAATCCTCCATTGAGCTGATCCAGAGCCGCTTCACCGGAACATGGCTCCCGGAAAGCTCATACACGCGCATGAAAATCAGCTCACCCTCGCGCCCTGCATCACAGGCATTGACGACATAGGAAATATCCATGCGGTTCAGCAGACTGCTTAACAGGTCAAACTGCTCTTTTTTCTCTTCCGCGACATCCAGTTTCCATTCCTGCGGGATAATCGGCAGGTCTTCATAGTTCCATTTCTTATACTGGCTTCCGTAAGCGTCCGGCGGCGCATACTCTGCCAAATGCCCAAGGCACCAGCTCACAATGTAGCCGTTTCCTTCCATGTAGCCGTCTTCCCGTTTATAAGCTCCAAGCACCTTCGCCAGTGCCTGGGAAACACTCGGTTTCTCTGCAATGACTAAAATTGAATTCATATTCTGTCCTGTCCTTTCTTTGAAAGCAGGCAGGAGCAATGCCGCCCCTGCCTGTCCGTGCTTACTTTTTGTGGTTTTTAATACGAGTTTCTCTGCAGATTCTTCGCGTTACTCCTCGTCTTCGTCCTCATCGTCGTCCTTCTCTGTCGGAATGCCGTCGCCGTACTCCATGCCTTCGCTCTCAGCGTCGCCCTGTTCCTGCTTCGGCCTATACACCTTGAAATAGAAGTATGCTCCGCCGGCACCGGCAACCAGCACGATCAGAAGCAGCATCAGGCTATTGGCTCCAACACCGCTGCTCTCGCTTTCCTCCGTCTCGGAAGATTCCGCTTCGGTATCGGTCTGTACGGTTGTCTCATCCAGCACCACCGACGCCTGCGTGGAAGATTCAGTTTCTGTGCCGCTCTCTGCCTGCTCTTCCTCAATGAAGTCCTGCAGGTCATACTCATCAATCAACGAAAGCATATACACATTTTCGGTTGAGCTGGACCGGTCAATAATCAGGAAATAGGTATTCCCGTTTGCTGTCGTGACCGTGATAAACTCCTTGGTTTCATCATCCGTAATGTCATCCAGCAGCTCACCGTTGCCGGACACGGAAAAGGCCGTATTACCTCCGGTATCGTCGGCAGATGCCTCCGTCGCAGCTTCCGTTTCCTCCACTACAGGCTCGGTTTCTTCAATAACAGTCTCTTCTGTTTCTGTGGTTGCTTCTTCCACGACCACCACAACGTCCGACGTGGTTTCCTCCGCATTCACATCCTCTTCCACATAGGCATGTGCCGTAAGCGGGCTTGCCAGCATCAGCACACAGACCAGCAAAACCAGTACATAAATCCACTTACTCCGTTTCCGTTCCATCGTTTTCATCGTTTCTGTCCTCTCTTTCTGGTGCTTCCTGCACCTCAGTTTCCGGCTTTTCATCCTCCGTCCCCATGTCCGGGGCAGGGACGATCACCAGTGTTCCATTCTGGATGCCTTCAAGAAATGCAAGCAGTTCGCGCCCGGTCATCTTTTTTGCGCGGATGCTCTTTACAATCTCAAGGTCTTCATCCACCTTCTGTTTGCTGCGGACTTCCTCCAGATGCTGCTGAAGCTCCGCAATCTTTTTCTCCGTGCTCTCAATATCATCGAGATAACGGGGAAGTTTCCTGTTTACCATAGATTTCAATGCCTCCTTTTTGAAGTATCAGCTGTCGTTATGACCGTATCCTGCCGAAGCAGTACAGATGCTCCTGCCAGTAGCTTGTTTCAATCGACGTGTACTTGACCGGATTCCCGCAATGGATCATCATGCCATTCCCGACATAAATGCCGACATGCGACGCGCCACTGGTGTTGTAGGTTCCCTGGAAGAATACCAGATCGCCCGGCTGCGCTTCACTTGCTGTGATAATATCGCAGATCCCCATCAGGCCGTTCGCGGTCAGTCTGCCGTAAGACCAGCCATTGCCGCAGTTGTTAATGACATAGGAAACAAAACCGGAACAGTCAAAACCGCTTGGCGAATAGCCGCCCCACACATACGGGGTGCCAAGGTACTTCTCGGCTTCCTGAATCATGTTAGCAAACTTTTCATCCGACAGCGCTTCGTCCGGTATCGTGTACGTCAGACCGTCCACCGTTGAGATCGTTGTGACATCAAACAGGTCACTCCGGTTGCCGTAGGTGTAATTGTAGAGGTTATACCGTTCCACTTCTTCCGTTGACATCCGGCTACGGAGAATGGTGTCCAGGCTGCTGTTTGTCATTGTGACATTCAGACGGCTGATCACTTCCGTTGTCGTCACTTCCACTTCCTCGCTGCCGTTGTCATCCGCTATGTACGCTTCCCATGTCTGGTGGCCATGTGCGGATGCAAGCGAATGGCTGTCATAATACACATCAAAAGCCACGCCGTAGGTGCTTAAGTTTCCGGTATCCTCCACGGTATATTCCACGCCGTTCATGACAATCTTTGTTCCAATCGGAACAACAGGGTTGGTTGCGTCCACCGCTATCGTGTGGTTTGCTGTCGGATAAACACCGCTCGCCGTCGGCCCGCCTGCCCACGATCCGCAGCAGATCGCGCAGCTGCAATACCCACTTGTGACCACCTGCCCCAGCGATTCTCCAACCCGGACAGTCCGTGTCTCCGTCACCGTTTCCGTCTCACTCTCCAGTGAGATTGCATACTGGAGTTGAAAAATCTCCTCGACTTCCTCTGCCACCTGTTCATAGGTAAACTCGCCATACCGCGCCGTAAAGTAAGAAATCAGCAAATACGGGTTATGACCAATCTCATCAATCTGGTAATTGTACTCGTCATATCCGGTGTGCCGGCTTTCTATGGTGTTGATCTGCTCCTGCAGCGCTGCTTCCAGCGCTGTGTATGCATTCTCCACCGCATAAATATCATCATCCGTGCTGGAATACGTTGTGGAAATCACTGTTGTGCTGCCGCCCTGCAAAAGAACCGAACAGCTCGACAGGGAAGCGGCGATCAGCATAAATAACAGCGCAAAAATACCAATCCCAACCAGCAGCGAATGGTTCTTTGCCGCCGTCTCTTTCAGGGCATTCCGCGCTTTCTGCGATACCGTCTGAGTGGCCGCATAAGTCTTCTCCGCCGTTTTCTTCCCCTGTGCGGACGCCGCATATGCTTCCTTGTACTGGCGTTTCTGCCAGAATTTCCGCACCTGGACTTTCTTTGCCTTCTCGGTCTGCGCCGCCTTTTCTGCCGCTTTCGCGGCTTCCGAATCCCCGGTGCCAAATTTTAAGCGGCCAGATGTGATTTCATCCTCTCCCGCCATCTCCGTCAGGCTCTGGCGGTTCCGTTTCTGGCTGACGTGGTGACCTGCCATCCGAAGCGATTCCTCCGCAGCAAGCTCCGAGCTGTGCGCAGCTTCCACAGCCGTGTTATCCCCATCCGCTTCATAGCGCGTCCGCTGAACGGTAGCTGCCGATACCCCAGCCACTCCAGCAACACCATGTTTCCCCGGTCCCATACCGGAGCCTTTCACCATGCCGTCTTCTTCATCATCAAAGGATAAACGTGTCTTTTTCGCAGATTCTTTTGCGGTACCGGTTGCCTGCTTTGCCGTTTTCTTTCGCTGCTCCCGGTTCAGCCGCTCCCGCTTCGTTTTCCCCTCGATCTCCTCACGGAAATCGGCAAGGTCTTCCGTTTCCACGGTAACTGTATCCCGCAGTCTGCTCTTTGTTCCCTTAGAATCCTCCTTGAGTTTTTCTCTCACGTAGGATTCTTCTTCCTTTAGCTCCTGCCGGTGAAATTCCTGCACCTGCCGCTTTTTTCGGCTGTTACGTGTAGCAGCATCCAGCTCCGCGTCATCCTCCAGATTTCCGGCTTCATGCGTATCCGATCTGTTCTTACCGTCAGCACCTTCAAAATCGGCACTTTCACCCTCCAGTTTTTCTGCCGACAGCCGTTTCTGCCGGACGCGCCTCCGCTTATTCTTAGAAGTGCCTTCTACTGAATCTGCAACCGAATCTCCATCCTCCACGGAAAGAGCCGCCCTTCCAGGC
>JAJQGP010000114.1 GCA_021200475.1 Lachnospiraceae bacterium | reverse complement strand
GGAGTAGCGCACGCCGGCATTCATCGCGTCACCGCTCATCATTTTCACCTCCGATTAAAAAATGGCATAAAAAAAGAGCGTGTAACCAATCCCACGAACCGGGATGATACACGCTCATGTTTTTATGTATGGAATATAATTCTGTCAGATTATGACAGATTAGGACAAATCAGGACAGGTAACTTAGATTCAGATGAAAGATATCAGATTAGGACAAAATCAGACAAACCCGACAGATCAGGAGCCTGCCGGATGAAGTCGGAGAGCAGTGGAAGGGAGCGGAGGATGAGACAGGAAATCCGCACTGAAAATCCGGAGCAAAAATTCCTTCCGGAAAGGCCCTCTCAGAGGCGTTGAATTTGACCATCAAATTAACAGTTTTTCCTCGATTTTGGCAATTTGACCACTTCATTAACAGTAATTTTCAGGACAAACGATGTCAAATTAGGACAAACCAGGACAGCGCCGACAAACGATTTTCGGGCATAGAAAAAGCCCGGGAAGCCTTGAAAATAAAGGATTCCCGGGCATTTAAGCCATTTCTTTTTCGGTCGATTAACGCTTGCTGAACTGCGGAGCGCGACGAGCGGCTTTGAGGCCGTATTTCTTACGCTCTTTCATTCTCGGGTCACGTGTGAGGAACCCTGCAGACTTCAGAGTCGGTCTGTAGTCGTTGTCTGCCTGAAGCAGTGCTCTGGAGATGCCGTGACGAATCGCGCCTGCCTGACCGGTGGTGCCGCCACCGTATACATTTACAAGCACATCGAATTTATCAGCGGTCTCGGTCGCTACAAGCGGCTGACGCACGATCAGCTTCAGGGTCTCAAGACCAAAATAATCGTCGATGTCTCTTTTATTTATCGTGATCTTGCCGGTACCCGGAACCAGGTATACTCTGGCAACTGATTTTTTTCTTCTTCCTGTTCCGTAAAATTTTTCCTTAGCCAATGTTCTTTACCTCCCTCTTAGAATGTCAGCAGCTCCGGCTTCTGTGCCTGCTGCTTATGATCCGGGCCTGCGTATACGTAAAGCTTCGTGTACATCTGTCTTCCAAGTGGTCCTTTCGGAAGCATTCCTTTCACCGCATGCTCAATGACTCTCTCCGGCTTTTTCGCCAGCATCTCACGAAGGGTAGTCTCCTTCATACCGCCGACGTACTCAGAATGATGATAATAAATCTTCTGATCCAGTTTCTTGCCGGTCACCTTTACTTTTTCCGCATTTACAACGATTACGTAATCACCCAGGTCTAAATGAGGTGTAAAGATCGGTTTCTTCTTTCCTCTCAATATGCTAGCCACTTCTGTCGCCAGACGTCCCAGTGTCTTATCTGTAGCGTCCACTACATACCATTTTCTTTCAATCGTGGCTGGATTAACCATCTCAGTTTTCATTGGTCTTCCTCCTTATTCATCACCGTCTGAACCAAAGGGAACAGACAGCCGATCCCGCCCTCTCTGTGGCGGTTTTTCCGGTTAACTCACGGGCAAACAGAGGCTTAATTCCGTCCTCCCGACCTGCCGCGTGTCCTCAAACACCCAATCGTCCTCTGCTGACACGTGACATTTTATGAAGAAAATGCTCTACCGGGGCTTTGGCTCGAACATTTATCTATCCATGATTTCACTCTGCTTTCCTGCAGCTAGGCAATAAAATGTGCACTGCGGCTCCGAACGATAACTGCGAAGCCCTATCCCAAACGCACTGGAAAGTGATGCGTCGGGTGCTGTCGGAAGCGTCATAAAATACAGTATGCCTTGTGAGCACACTTTGTAATTATAGTAAGAATCCTGCGTGCTGTCAATCACTTTTTTCCTGTTTTTGCCGCATTTTTGCCGCATTTTTTGCCACGGCTGACCACATGTTTGCCGCTGATTTCTTTATATTTTCCGGGTCTGCGGTCACGGAACAGCCCCCAGCTCATCCGGTTGTCCTCAATCTCATCCAGGTCGAAGGATGCGGTTAGTATTTCTTCCTGATCACGCGTCGCTGTGCATACGATTTCACCAGTCTCATCCGTGATGAAAGAGGAGCCGTAAAACAACAAAGAGGAGTTCTGTCCGCCGTTCTCTTTTGCAGGTTCTACCCTTTCCAGCCCGATCCGGTTTGCCGCTGCTACCGGTATCAGATTGGATGCGGCATGACCCTGCATACAGCGGCGCCAATGCGGCATGCTGTCGCATTCCAGAATCGGCTCACTGCCAATGGCTGTAGGGTAGAGAATGATCTCAGCCCCCTGCAGTGCCATGCACCGCGCACTCTCCGGGAACCACTGATCCCAGCAAATACCAACGCCCAGACGGCCGAACCGGGTCTCCCACACACGAAAACCGGTGTTTCCCGGGGTAAAATAAAATTTTTCCTGATAATAGTGGTCGTCCGGGATGTGTGTCTTGCGATAAACGCCCATCACGCTTCCATCCGCATCTATCATCGCAATACTATTGTAAAGAGAATAACCATCTTTTTCATAAAAACTAATTGGCAGCACAACTCCCAGTTCTTTTGCCACTCGCTGAAAATGAAGCACTGCGTCGTTTTCCAGTAAAGACTTCGCAAAATGGTAATATTCGTAACGGCGCTCCTGGCAAAAATACTGCCGTTCAAAGAGTTCCGGCAGCAAAATTACATTTGCGCCGCGCTCCGCGGCCTGGCGCACCATGCGGTCCGCCTTTTCAATATTTTCCGAAACAGCGGTGCCGCACTGCATCTGTATGACGGCAATGGTTGCTTTTCTCATCCATATTCTCCTATCTCTGTCTCTGATTCCTTCCAGATCCGGCCTGCGGTTCTGAATCATATATTCTATTAAGCGGAATCTGCTGCGTGATACAGTGAATATTCCCGCCGCCCACTATGACCGGCCTTGCATATATCGGCACGATCTCTCGTCCCGGGAAAAGACCTCCGAGGATTTCCACCGCCAACGCATCGTTGGGATCCCCGAACTGCGGCACAATCACCGCGCCATTGGAAATGTAGAAATTCACATAGCTCGCCGCAAGGCGTTCCCCAGCCTCACGAACGTCTTCTCCTTCCTCGAACAAAAGTCCGGCCAATTCTTTGTCTGTGATACAGACAGGCCTGGCTGGTATCGGCAGCTTATGCACCGTCAGCCTTCTGCCTCTGGCATCCCGCTCATGCTCCAGCACACGCAGAGAAGCGTTGCTCAGCGCCCACTGCGGGTCTGTCTCATTCTCCGTCCAGGCAAGCACCACTTCACCCGGATGCACAAATGCACAGATATTATCTACATGCTCATTCGTCTCATCCTGCCAGATCCCGCGCGGCAGCCAGATCACTTTTTCTGCTCCAAGGTACTGCTTCAGCCGATTCTCAATCTCTGCTTTTGTCATCTGCGGGTTTCGCCCGGCACTGAGAAGACAGGCCTCCGTCACAAGCACAGTCCCTTCTCCATCCGAATGGATCGCGCCGCCTTCCAGGACAAAATCCTGCGTATCATAACAGGACAGGCCAAGTGCCCCGCAAATCGCTGCGGCGGCCTGATTGTCCTTCTCCCAGTGTGCATACAGGCCGTCCGTCACACCGCCCCAGGCGTTAAACTGCCAATCGATGCCGCGCACTTTCCCTTCCCCATTTATCACGCAGGTCGGACCGACATCGCGTGCCCAGGCATCATCCGTTTCAATGGGAAGAATCTCTATCTTCGGAGCCGTCGGCAGTTTTTTTTCTGCCGGACAATCGGAATGCGTCTGGAAGTACTGTCTGACCGTCTCCCGCACGTGCTCTGTCTCTTCCGGTGCAGCCAGCATCCAGACAGTCTCACTTTTCGCAATCGCGCAGGCGATTTCCAGAAAAGCCTGCTGTGCCTCCTTTGCCCCGTATGGCCATGAGCCCGGGCGTACCGGCCAGATCATAATACATCCGCGATGCGGCTCATACTCCCCCGGCATGTGAAAGCCATCTTTTGATGGCGTCGTTAAAGATTCCCCTCTGTTTTCCCTGTAATCTGTCTTTTTCACATCGTTTTCCTTACTGCCTGCCTCTGCTTTAGTCGTACCTCTCAGGATAACCGCCCCTTGAAATCCTCATATCGAAAAGCCTTCACCAGGCGGCACTCACCAGACGGCAGCTGCCTTTCGTCTGTTGATCTGACCCTGACCTGGCTCTTTCCCGGCTCCGTCAGGCCTTCTGCCGGCTCCATCGCCCAAATTGACGGCAGTGCAATCCCGTTAAACGTATTATTTTTTACCATCGAATAAATCGCCATATCTTCGAAATACAGCCGATCGCCCGGATGCATTTCCTGATCAAAGGAATAATCCCCAATGATATCGCCCGCCAGACAGGTGCAAGAAGAAAGCCGATAGGTGTACGGCATTTCGCCAGGCTGTCCGCTGCCGCGCAAAGGCGGACGGTATGGCATTTCCAGTACATCCGGCATATGGCAGGCCGCGGAAGCATCCAGAATCAGCGTCTGTATGCCCCCATTCTCTACGATATCCATAACCTCCGTCACAAGATAGCCCGCATTTAACGCGACTGCCTCACCAGGTTCCAGATAAATATCCAGGTCATAGGTGTCCCGCATATGGCAGATGCAGCGTTCCAGTCGCCCAATATCATAATCCGCACGTGTGATATGATGACCGCCGCCCATATTCAGCCATTTCATATGCTTTAAATATGTGCCGAAGCGCTGTTCTACCGCCCGCAGCGTCGTCTCCAGGTCATCCGAATTCTGCTCGCAGAGGGTGTGAAAATGCAGACCTTCCACTCCATCCAAAATCCCATCTGCGGGTGTCTGTGCGGCTGCGCATTCCGCTTCCGTGGATTTACTCCGCGCAGCTGCCTTTTTCAGCTGCCGTTCAAATGTCTCCTGCGTAACCCCCAGTCTGGACCCCGGTGCACATGGATCGTAAATGGCGTGGTCGCCCTGCGTGGAGCACTCCGGATTGACGCGCAGGCCTATGCTGGTCTTTCCCTGACAGTGTGCCCGGAATCGTTCCAGCTGGGAAAAAGAATTAAAGATCACATGATCGCAGATTCCGGTAATCTCATCAATCTCACTCTCCCGATAGGCGGGGGAAAAGATATGATTTTCCTTTCCCATCTCCTCATGCCCCAGCCGCGCCTCATACAGCCCGCTGGCCGTTGTGCCGGAGAGGTATTTTCCGATCAGCGGATATTCGCTGAACATCGAAAATGCCTTCTGCGCCAGGAGGATTTTGCATCCGGTGCGCTCCTGCACACCTTTGAGAATTCCCAGATTCTCTGTCAGTTTTCCCTCGTCCACTACATAAGCGGGAGTGGGAATTTCGCTTATTTTCATACAATCCTCCCGTAAACTGCGCTATGAATTCTATCATTTGCATACACGGATCAGCCGGCAGCCTGTATCGTACGTTTCGCACCAGGTTTTCTAATACTGTCTGCCAAATCATCCGGGCATTTCGTGACCGTTTCTTAATCCACCAGCACCGGATTCTCATCCACCACCCAGGGCAGTCCCCACCGATTCAGGGCTTCCATGTATGGATCCGGATCAAATTCGTCCGTCGTAAATACGCCAGGCTTCTTCCACTGACCGGTCACCACCATCATCGCGCCAATCATCGCCGGGACACCCGTCGTATAAGAGATCGCCTGAGAGCCTACCTCGCGGTAGCACTCCTGATGATCACAGATATTATATATGTACAAAGACTTCTCTTTCCCATCCTTGACACCGGTAAAAATACAGCCGATATTCGTCTTTCCGACTGTCCGCGGCCCAAGCGATGTCGGATCCGGCAGCAGCTCCTTTAAGAACTGGATCGGCACGATTTCCTGCCCGTTAAAATGAACCGGAGTCGTAGAAAGCATACCGACATTCTCCAGACATTTCATATGCGTCAGATAGCTCTGCCCAAATGTCATAAAGAAACGGATTCTCTTTACGCCCGGAATATTTTTCGCCAGAGCCTCTATTTCCTCATGATGCAGCAGGTACATATCCTTTTTGCCAACACCCGCAAACTCATATTCCCGCTTGATCGTCATCGGCGGAATCTCCACCCAATGACCGTCCTCCCAGTAGGAGCCTGGCGCGGAGACCTCACGCAGGTTGATTTCCGGGTTAAAATTCGTGGCAAACGGATATCCATGGTCGCCGCCGTTGCAGTCCAGGATATCAATTGTATGAATTTCATCAAAATAATGCTTTTGTGCGTACGCAACAAACACGCTCGTCACACCCGGGTCAAATCCGGTGCCCAGAAGTGCCGTCAATCCCGCCTTTTCATAGCGCTCCTGATACGCCCACTGCCAGGAATAATCAAAATATGCGGAAAAGCCAAGACGCTTGCACCGCTCCTCGTAAACCGCACGCCATGCCGGGTCAGAGGTGTCCTCCGCCTCATAATTCGCGGTATCAATATAGTGGACGCCTGCTGCCAGGCATGCGTCCATAATCGTCAGATCCTGATACGGCAGTGCCACATTCAGCACCGCATCCGGGGCATAAAAGCGGATCAGCGCGGTCAGTGCCTCCACATCATCGGCGTCCACCTGTGCCGTCGTAATCTTCGTCTTCGTCGTCGGCGCCAGCTTCTCCTTCAGCGCAACGCACTTCGATACCGTCCGGCTCGCGATCATAATCTCATCAAACACATCACTGTTCTGGCAGCATTTGTGAATCGCCACCGAAGCGACCCCGCCACAGCCGATAATCATCAATCTGCTCATGCTCTTTCTCCTTCCTTTGTCACTGCCCATCACGTTCATGATTCAGCATTTCTTCCAGTGCCTCGTCGCTTTCGCTGATCCATACGTCCTCTTCCTCAGCCGTCAGTCCAAGGTACTCCCGAAGCGTGCACTCCTCATCGCTGAAATTCCACTCGTCGGTCAGATCAAAAATCTCTTCAAACTCTGCTTCACCTTTCATAAAACGCTCACGAAATTTCATGTCATTTTCCCTCTCGCCGGAACACGCTGCGCATTCATCCACCTGAATATTGGGCAGCTGTTCCATTTTTGTTCAATAGGGAAGTCCGGAAAACTATCCTATTCGATAAAAAAATCCTGTGCGCGTCCCAAACATGGGCAGCCATCGCGCACAGGAAAATTATAACCTACCGCCTTTTTCATTACAAGTATTATTTTGATTTCGCCAGAATTGCCGCAATCGCTTCCTCTGAATATCCTTCCGGCTCACTCATCCCCGTATCCAGCGCACTCGAGGTAAAGCTATAGACAAAGCCATAATCCTTGTAGCCCTGCGCGAGATTGGAAGAATACTCCGTCAGAACATTGCTGCTTTTCGCCGCATCCGTCACACCCGGCACGACCAGTGTGATGACGGCAACCACGGCAAAAGCGCCTGCCAGACGGTGTGTCCTGCCCTGAAATTTCGGTCCTCTTTTCCACAAAACGGCAAGCATCACACATAATACCACGACAATTGCAATTGCGATCGCGGCCTGCCAATTCGTAAAATAGTTGCTCCTCATTGTCAGTAGATCGCCGACCATCGACAGGTCCGTCCACCCAAACGGCGACACTCTTTTCGAGAGGACAATTCCATTGACAACTCCCAGAAACAGCCAGAAAACACTGATGAATACGCGGGCAGCCACACGGCGTTTGAAAATATACACGAACATCAGCGTCGTCCAGACCAGAAACGCGTTATACAGAAAAACCAGATTCCGATCAATCACGAACGCGCAGGCTTCCACGAACGAATGTCGGGATACCCACTCAATCACGAAACAGATCCCACAGGCCAAAAGCGCATGGAATAAAACAGACCAGCGATTCAGGAGCTTTACCACTTGCCTTTTCCAATCTGATTTTATCTGAAGAGGCTCCTCCTGTTCCGGTTTATGTATTTCCTGTAATTCTGTCATATACCTGCTCTCCTCCTTAAAACTCCCAGGCTTTTTATCTTTTGCATGTTGTATCGTAAACAGTTCCGAACATCCGTCACACACCTGTGCCCTGCTGTTCTGAGTCATTACTTTACATCAATATATGAAAGATATTAAGGAAATATTCTAAACTTTTCTTAAAATAACTCTTAAGTTTTTCTTTTTTTGCATCACTTCATTTGACTGAATTTAGAGCTGTAATGGTTCCGCTCCTTTACAATTACAATCCTCCTGCCTCTTTCATCACAATCTCTTTATACCGGGGGTATCCCTCGTGTTCCATCCGCACAGACAGACTTCCCGTTTCATTTTTAGAAAACATGTAAAGATTATATTCCCCGCGCTGATAAGCGTAATCTTCTCCATTATCCTGAAAATGCATATATTCGGCTGCACCAGGAGTAGTCAAAAGAATCAGCTTATCATATGGCTTTTCCCCCACATAAGCCATTGGCTCATAGGTCGGAAGGATGCTTCCACCTTTGACAAACATCGGGCAGACATCCAGCGGAGCGTCGCAGCAAACGTACTGCCGGCCCTCATATGCTTTGCCGCTCCAGTAATCATACCAGACGCCTTCCGGCAGATAAACCAGCTTTACCACCGCCCCCGGCTCAACCACCGGAGCGACCAGCAGATTTTCTCCCACCAGGAATTCCGTGTTCAGATTGTATGTATTCGGATCGTCTTCATAATGGAGCACCAGCGGCCGCATAATGGGCAGCCCGTTTTGCTCTCCCTGATAAAACAGGTCATATATATATGGAAGAAACTGATATCTCAGCGTTACATATTTCCGATAAATCGCAGTGATCTTCTCCCCAAACTGCCACGGTTCCTGCCTTCTGGTGTTTTTCGCGGAATGATTGCGGAACAGCGGAGAAAAGCAGGCCGCCTCCACCCAGCGCGCCAGCAGCTCCGGCGTCGCATCCTCTCCAAAGCCGCCAATATCCGTTCCGGCAAAAGTAAACCCGCTCATGCCCAGATTGCAAAGCTGCGGAATCATCATCTGCAAATGCGACCACAGGCTCTGGTTATCCCCGGTCCACACGGTCGAATATTTCTGCGTCCCGGCGTAGCAGGCGCGTGTGATCACAAACGGCCGACGGTCACTGTATTTTTGCAGTCCCTCAAAGGCCGCTTTGCTCATGCAATGCCCATACAGGTTGTGCATCTCCGCATGGTTCGTCGTTCGTTCCTCATTCGAAAAGACCACATCCGCCGGAAGCTGTCCGCGAAAGCTGGCCGGCTCATTCATGTCATTCCAGATCCCGGCCACCCCCAGATCCAACAGGAGCTTTTCATGCTCACCCCACCAGGCGCGCACCTCCCTGCGGCCAAAATCCGGATACACGGCATCTCCCGGCCACACCTCATTGACATAGATGTCACCGTCTGGGTCCAGCGCAAAAAAGCCCTGCGCTTTCCCCTCTTCATACATAAAATAGCCGTCTTCCTTTTTCACGCCGGGGTCCAGAATTGTTACCACCTTAAAGCCATCTTCCCCGAGTGTTTTCACAACGGCGCCGGGAGCTCCCATCGCCGCTTTATCCCAGGTAAACACTTTAAAATGATCCATGTAATCAATATCAAAATGAATCACATCGCAGGGAATCTCTTCCTCGCGGTACCTCCTGGCTACATCCAGAAAATCCTCCGCACAATCGTATCCCCAGCGTGACTGCTGATGACCGAGCGTCCAGAGCTGCGGCAGCGGCGTCCGTCCGGTCAGGCAGGTATAATTCCGGATGACAGAAGCGATACTTCCCCCTCCGATGATATAGAAATCCAGATTTCCGTCGTCCGCGCCGTAAAAGAAATAATCCGGACTCTCCTTGCCCAGATCAAAATAGCTGTGGTACGTGTTGTCAAAAAACAGGCCACAGGAAAGCTCCTTTCTCTTACAAATCAGAAACGGAACACTCTTATACAGCGCATGGAACTGTTCCGTGTGCGCCTGCGGATTATCCGTATTCCAGTTTTCATATTCGTAGTCCCGTTTATTCAAAAATCCGGTTTTATCCCCCAGACCGTAAAAACAATCTTCCTCTTCCAGTTTGCAAACAAGCTGCACCGGGTAATTTCCTTTTCTCATATGGGAAACGTCGTGTCCTTCCGCTTCGATCAGCTGCAGCTGCCGTTCACTCAGAACATTGGAGATCGTGCGTTCCCCCTCCCACGTCTGCAACAGCTCGCGGCCCTGTTCATCTGTCACACAAATATGCAGATTCTCGCCAAGCTCCAGGCGGAGCGCACCGGTGCAAATAACGATCTTCCCGTCTTCCGGCTTTGCCGCAAAAGTGACCGGAATTGCTTTCTCCCCTTCAATCGCCTGCGATTCCTGCTCCTGCCTTTTGAGCGGCACAAACACACGGAACACTTCCGATGTAAGAATTGTTACTACAATCTCCTGATTTTCAAAATGAGTCAAAACCCGGTTTCCATCCACTTCAAAAGTGCGTAGTCTCCCTGTCTCCATACGGTTCATCCTTTCGTACGTTTTTTCTGTTTGTTTCAGATACCGACTATACTACCTCCCATGAGACGGGTCAACAGAATTTGTTATTTTTTTCAAACGTTCACGCCCTGTTCTTTTCCATAACCCAGGATGCAAATCCCGGCCGCCCGGGCAATTACGCGCGTAAACAGGTCGTAGTTCTTCCGGCAGAGCGGATACAGCACAAAAAGCAATAAGATACTGTGGGTAAAAAGAAATCCATTTATGATAAATATAAAGCAACGTGCTTTTCCCAAGCGGCTCCTCCTGCCCTCTTTTCTTAACGCAGGCAGCTGCAAAAAGATATCCCGATACCAGGAAGAAAAATTCAACGCCCAGGTCTCCATGCCGAAAGCAGCTCAGGAAGCGGTTCACCTGATAATCCAGACCAAAGTACTTTTTGCCTATATGGAACAGAATCACTGTTATGCAGAAAATGAAGCGCATGAATTCAATTTTTCCGTTTCTCTGTTTCATATCTGATGATCCTTTCAGTATTTTATCAATTCCCGGGATCGAAGCTCCGGTTTTCAAAATTGTCTACCCTTTTTACCTTCCTCCGAAACTAATCCCAAAACTTCCAACACATGTTTCTTTGTAGATATGTCATGAAACCAGATAGCCAACTCATTTCTTGGCCGCGTCATCATGACATAATATGTATTTTTAATTAACAAATCCAATTCTTCCTGCTGAAGATTTTTTCCACCATTTTTAAAAGAAGGATCTTCAAGTTTTGTAATATTACCCTCCCACTCGAATTTCTCTTCATTCCACTTCAAATCATCCCACCATATAAAAGCCACGTTGTCCATATCCAGACCCTGAGATGTATAGATGCAAGCAGCTCTGTCATCTGACGGATCATTTAACCATAATACCTGATCATCTGTATCCTCTGGATTCCATGTTTTTTTAAATTCTCCAATTGAAATATCTATCGTTGCAGAATGATTCTTCGATTTCCATGGCCAGCAAAACGGGAGAATATACTTCGTTCTACTGTTGATTGCTTTTTGATTTTTCCATCTTTCGAAATTTTCAATTTGATCAAATATTTTTATGTTATTAATTGGCTCATCCACAGTTACGCATTCATCATAAAACAATTTTTCTAATCCACGTAAGAGTTTTTCATCACAACGCTTTTCATCAATTAAAGTTAATATATTTTTCTCTTCTGCATCAGCAGGTGAAAACTGAATATGCCTGGATTCTGCGAATTCTTTAATTTTAGAATAAGTTCCTTCTTCACCAGGCCGAAGCATCTGATGATCGTCCTGGAGCAGAATCAGTAGTTTTGTTCCTTGCCTAAACACATCATCCAGACTCTTTTCTAATTTCGTGATTCTATGTGCTTCATCTACCACAACTAAATTTTGCTTATCGGCAATTTCATGTAAATAGCAACAATACTCCTTCTCATGTTCTTCATCAACACCACAGGCAGCATCAAACATTGCCTTCACCGTTTTACTTCTTGGAAGACAGAAAATGACTTTATTGTCATTTTCCCCGTTGTTAAATATTTTAACATATTCGAGTATAAATCTAATACCAACAATCGTTTTACCTGTCCCTGGTCCGCCTGATATTACAATTATTTCTTTATGTGGGTCCTTTAGCTGCTGTAAAAGATGCCTATTAACAAAATCAACTATTTTCTGCTGATCCTCCTTCATAGTAAGTGACGCTTGATTTTCATATGACTTCTTTAAGCCTTCCAGTCCCTCATTTCCTAAAAGTGCTTTGTAATCGCCCAATATATTGATCATATCATCATTTGCTCGATTTGAAAAAGATGATTTTAACTTTTTTATCAATATATCTTTATCATTTTTACCAAAAATACTTGCTTTCTCCGCGTTCCATTTTTTGTACTCTTTGGTGTACAATCAGGGTTGTTTCATGAAGAAAATTTAAACTTGGGAAAAACGTAGATTTTATCG
>JAJQGP010000020.1 GCA_021200475.1 Lachnospiraceae bacterium | reverse complement strand
ACATTTCATAATCTATAACAGCTAGTGAAATCTTATCCTGTCAATCCTTTAGCACTGATCATTATAGCACAATATGTAGGGGTGTCAAGCAAATTAAGGAAAAATTTTTACTCTTTTCAAGTCTCGTTTTCCGGAATTGCTGCCTCTGCCGCGGCGTTGTCTTCCGTCTCTGCAGTGTCCGGATTTTCATCCGCTGCAGAGGCGGTTTCTGCCTCCAGTTCGTCTGCTTCTTCATCCGTCAGAAGGATCTGTTCATAGGCTTTTGTGGTGATGTTTGCGGAGCTGTAGAGTATTTTTGCGGTCTCACTTTCGTACAGGCTCCATACGAGATAAGAACGGCCCCATTCTTCCTCGAATTCTTCCGCGCTGTCATAGCCGTAATACGCCGCGTATTCTTCCAGATAGGCGACATAGTCGGAATTGGAAAGCGCGATGTCGTTTTCCTCGCAGATGTAGCTGATCAGCAGACGGCGCTGTGCAAGTGTCTGTACTTCGGATTCCAGGTCGTCTTCTGTCATGTCAAATTCTGCGAGAATGTCCGCTTCTTTGGTGGAATTGGTGAAGGACGCGTAATCATTGAGCGTTTCTTCGCGGCAGGAGTCGTACAGATCGTCCGGAATTTCGGATATCTCACAGTTTGTCAGAGCCAGGGTAAGAAGCTCATCCAGGACATCGGCGTAGCTCTGTTCCTCGTATTCTTCTGCCAGGGCTTCACGCAGGGCGGTCTCGTATTCTTCCGTTGTAGAGTATTCTGTGTTTTCTGCTACCCAGTCATCGTTGTATTCCGGGGTAGTGACTTCGCAGACAGAGGAGATCTTTATTTCAAAACTGACGGTCTGTCCGGCCCAGTCTTCTTCGGTCAGGGTATCGTCCGCAGCGTCCTCCTCGTAGGTGATGTCAAAGGTCACAGTTTCGCCCGCAGCCGCGCCCACAAGGGCAGCGTCAAACTCCTCCCCGTAGTCTGCTTCGCCGAGGGTAAAGTAGGTGTCTTCTTTATATGAGCCGCTGCTGCCTTCTACCGTGCAGGAAAGATCCACGTAAACCAGATCGCCCATCTCGGCCGCGCGGTCAACGTCTGTCTCCTCACTCATCTGGGCAAGAATCGAATCTATCTGTTCCTGTAGCATTTCATCTGTGATTTCATACGTATACTGGGTGACTTCCAGGCCTTCCAATCCGTCTGCTGTGATATAATCGGCAGCATTTTCCACCAGATAGTCGGATGGAACGACAGAGGAAATGGAGACCTCCGTCTGCGCCTCTGTCGCGTTTTCCGCCTCTGTCACGGTGGAATCGGAGCTGGTACTGCCGGAAGAATCGGAGCCGGTATCACTGCTGCTGCATGCGGTAAGCAGCAGCGCTGCGGTCAGACCAAGCAATGGGTAGAATATTTTTTTCTTCATATTAAAAACCTTCCTTTCTGAAAAATCGGCAATGGCCTTATAACAGATATCGAAGTACAGAATGAACGCTGCGCAGAGAAAACTGCCCGTTTCAGCGGTTTGCTGCCGCACAGAGTTATTTTTCATGTAGAAGCCTGTCTCTGCCTGTCGAAATATGTGCTGAGACAGGAACAAAAACCAAACATACTATAACATCGAAAATCGGGAAAGTAAATGGATTTTCCGCAGAATCACAGTTTTTTTACTTTTGTCTTTCCTTAAAATCGCGCTTGTGATATGATTATGGCAACCGTTCAGAACAGCGTCAAAATGAAAAGGCAGGCTGTTCGGAAGCGTTACGGATTATGATATAAGCGGCAAAAGGTCATAGGATAAGGAAAGACATAAGGAGACGCCATGACAACAATTGAGATTCCCCCGAAAGCGGAGCGGATTCTTCGGGTTTTACATGAAAATGGATATGAGGCGTATGTGGTGGGAGGCTGTGTACGGGATTCCCTGCTGGGGCGAAAGCCGGAGGACTGGGATATTACGACATCGGCATCTCCGTCGCAGGTGAAACAGCTGTTCGCGCGGACGATTGATACCGGCATTCAGCACGGTACCGTGACTGTGATGGATGAAAAAGAAGGGTTTGAGGTGACGACTTACCGGATCGACGGGGTCTATGAGGATGGGCGGCATCCGAAGGAAGTCATGTTTACATCGAACCTGGAGGAGGATTTAAAGCGCCGCGATTTTACGATCAATGCAATGGCGTTTTCCACGGAGTCTGGCCTGGTAGATCTTTTTGGAGGGTTGAAGGATTTGCGCGCGGGTGTGATTCGGTGTGTGGGAAATCCGGCCGAGCGGTTTGGAGAGGATGCGCTTCGTATGATGCGGGCGGTGCGTCTGGCGGCGCAGCTTGGTTTTACGGTATCCGACGGAGTAAGAGGAGCCATGCGGGAGCTTTCTCCCACGCTGGCAAAGGTGAGCGCGGAGCGGATTCAGGCGGAGCTGGTGAAAATGGTGACCGCGCCGAAGCCTCATATTCTGCGGCTGGCCTATGAGTGTGGACTTACGGCTGTGTTTATGCCGGAATTTGACCGGATTATGGTACAGCGCCAGCATAACCCGCATCATGCCTATACGACAGGGGAGCACACCCTGGTCGCTATGCAGAATATTGCGGCAGACAAGGTGCTGCGGCTGACGATGCTTTTTCATGACATGGGAAAGCCGGAGGTCTTCGAGACGGACGAGCGGGGGATTGACCATTTTCACGGGCATGCGGCGCACAGTGAAGTGATCGCCAGAAGGATCATGAGACGTCTGAAGTTTGACAATGAGACAACGAATCAGGTCTGTGTCCTGGTGCGCAATCATTCCCGTTACCCGAAGCTGAATGCCCATGACGTGAGGAGGACGGCCTATGAGATCGGCGGAAGGGAGCTGTTTGAGCTTTTTCTGCAGGTGAAGCGTTCGGACGTTCTGGCACAGCACCCGGATGTGATCGGACAGAAGCTGGATTATTTAAAGGAAGTGGAGCACATCTGGCGGGATGTGAAGCTGCACGGGGATTGTCTTTCGATGAAAGAGCTGGCGATCTCCGGGAGTGATCTGATTGCGGACGGAAGAAAGCCGGGACCTGCGCTGGGCGTTTTGCTGCGGGAGCTTCTTTCTGATGTTCTGGAATTTCCGGAGCATAATACGAAGAGCTATCTTCTGGAGCGCAGCCGTGAACTGGGATGAAAGCGGCAGGTGAAAGACCGTCCGGCCTGTCACGGGGAGCTGTTTCGGCAGGATGAGAGAAAGGGAGACAGATGTGATGAAAAAGACATCCCTGCGCAATCCGCTGCTTCTGTTTCTGACAGCGGCGATCTGGGGCGCCGCGTTTGTGGCACAGAGCGTCGGCATGGATTATGTAGAACCATTTACGTTTAATTTTGCGCGGAGCATCATCGGCGGGATTGTGCTGCTGCCATGCATCTTATTTCTGGATGGGCAGAAAAAGAAGGCGGGCGGGCGGACACCTGCCGATTTTTCCCGGCAGACGGCTGACCGGCATGCGCTCTTACTCGGAGGAGTCTGCTGCGGCGTGGCTCTTTTTGTGGCGAGCGCTCTGCAGCAGATCGGGATTCAGTATACAACGGTAGGCAAGGCCGGGTTTATCACAGCCATGTACATCGTTCTGGTGCCGGTCTTTGGCATTTTTCTGAAGAAAAAAGCAGGGGGAAGGCTATGGCTTTGCGTCCTGCTCGCGGTGGCAGGGCTTTATCTGCTTTGTATTACGGAAGGGTTTACGGTCGGAGGCGGCGATTTGCTGGTGCTGCTGTGCGCTGCCGCTTTCGCGGTACATATTCTGGTAATTGATCATTTCTCACCGCTGGCAGATGGTGTGCGGATGTCCTGCATTCAGTTTTTTGTCTGCGGGCTGCTCTCCGGTGTGGCAATGCTTCTGTTTGAGACGCCGTCTCCGGCTGCAATTTGGCAGGCGCGGCTCCCAATTGGTTATGCGGGGGTTCTTTCCTGCGGCGTGGCCTATACGCTTCAGATTGTGGCACAGAGAGGGATGGATCCGACGGTCGCTTCTCTGATTCTGAGTCTGGAATCGGTGTTTTCTGTGTTGTTTGGCTGGCTGCTCCTCGGGCAGAGTCTCGCCCCAAGAGAGCTGTCCGGCTGTGTGCTGATGTTCGCGGCAATTATCCTGGCGCAGCTGCCGGAAAAAGGGAAAAATATAGATACGGAATCATTATGAGCAGTGAAATGACAACAAGGGAAGGCAACGTGGAGAGAAAAATGGATTTGAAAAAAACAAGAATTACGGGAATCGGGTGCGCTCTGACCGGCGGCGTGCTGTGGGGGGTCTCCGGTGTATGCGGACAGTTTTTATTTCAGCATAAGGATGTGACGGCGAGCTGGCTGGTGCCGATCCGGCTGACGTGTGCCGGAACCCTTCTGCTGCTGTATTTCCTGATTCGGGATCGTCAAAGGGCATTATCGGTCTGGAAGGAACGCCGCAATGCGGCGGATATTCTGGTATACGCGATCGCAGGCATGATGCTCTGTCAGTATTCTTATTTTCAGACGATTGAGTGGTCGAATGCGGGGACGGCGACGGTCATTCAGTATCTCGGACCGGCGATGACGGTCGTCTATGTGTGTGTTTCGGAACGGCAGAGGCCGAAACGAAAAGAGGTGCTTGCTGTTCTTCTGGCTCTTAGCGGCATTTTTCTGATTGCGACGCACGGCAGACCCGGTACGCTTGCCCTTTCTCAGAAGGCTCTGGGTATGGGACTGCTCTCTGCGGTAGCGCTCGTGATCTATACGGTGAAGCCGAGAAGGCTGCTTACGCAGTTTCCGGCGCCCCTCATCCTGGCCTGGGGAATGCTGGTTGGCGGGATTGTGCTGATGGGGCTGATGCGGCCGTGGCGGCATATGCCCCTGCCGGATGCGCAGCTGATCGGAGTTTTGCTTGTGATTATTATCTTCGGTACGATGACCAGCTTTTCTCTTTATCTCCACAGCGTAAAACTGATCGGCCCGGTACAGGCCGGATTGTTTGCCTGTGTGGAGCCGGTGGCGGCCACGGTGCTGTCGGTTGTCTGTATGAAGGAAACCTTTGTCGGGATGGATCTGCTGGGATTTGTGCTGATTGTGGCCACTGTGTTTGTCTTGGCGGTCCCGGAAAAGAAGAGAGTGGAGAAAAAATTCTGATTGTGGCGGCTGTGAAAAGCCGGATGCCGGAGGAAAGCCTGATGGAAGCAAAACCGTGTACCCTCTGTCCGCGCGCCTGCAAAGCGGACAGAGAAGGAGGACAAAAAGGGCGCTGTCATGTGGATGCCCGCATCCATGTTGCACGTGCCGCACTGCATTTTTGGGAAGAACCGTGTATTTCCGGAACAGAAGCTCCTTTGCAGAGCGCGAACCGGAATGGGAAAGCTGGTTCTGGCGCGGTATTTTTTTCCGGCTGCCCGCTGGGGTGTGTCTTTTGCCAGAACCGTGCGATTTCAAGGGGAGAGGCCGGGGCGGTGATTTCTGTGGAGCGGCTGGCGGAGATTTTTCTGAAGCTGCAGGAGCAGGGCGCGTATAATATCAATCTCGTAACGGCGGGGCATTATACGCCGCAGGTCTGTGAGGCATTGCGTCTGGCAAAGGGGAGAGGACTGCTCCTGCCGGTTGTCTGGAACAGCAGCGGCTATGAGACGGTTGGAACGCTGCGGATGCTGGAGGGACTGGTGGACATTTATCTGCCGGATTTCAAATATCTCGATCCGCAGCTGGCACTGCGTTATTCCCATGCGGAGGATTACCCGGAGGCCGCGAAACAGGCGCTTGGTGAAATGGTGCGGCAACAGCCGTCCTGTCGGTTTGATGCAGCGGGGATGATGACGTCCGGTGTTCTTGTGCGGCACCTGCTGCTTCCCGGGCATGTCAGAGAAGCGAAGCAGGTAGTATCTTATCTGTGGGAGACTTATGGAAATCAGATTTATATCAGCCTGATGAACCAGTACACGCCGCCCGTGCAATCTGCGCAGAGCGTGTACGGTGAAGACAGTTCAGCGATCGATCCGCTTCTTGCGCGCCGGGTGACAAAGCGGGAATATGAACGACTTCTGGATTACGCCGCACAGCTCGGTGTGGAGCAGGGGTTTTACCAGGAAGGCGGAACTGCTGCGGAGAGCTTTATTCCGGCATTCGACGGCACCGGAGTCGTTTGAAGGATGGCGGCATCCGGTTTATGATTGACAGTTTGCTTTGAAGAATAGTATACTGGCCAGAACAGGTATTGGCATTTGCCGGGAAAAGATGGCCTGCAGAATGAGAAAATGAGCCAGAGGGAAGGAACCGTTGCTAACGTGTGGGAAATCATTTCAGAAAGGGGATCTGGTTTTTCATGGCAGAATTGCATAATCATACGGAAAATGCGGATAAATTCAAAAGTGCGTTGGGGGATGACGCCTATATTTATCAGCATCATGAGCAGATGAGCGGCAAAGAACAGATGGCCGGGCTGCGCGGGAAAGACAGATGGGAGTTTTTTAAGGAATACTATGCGAAAACGGTGCTGGCTGTCACAGTGATCGCTGTGGTATGCATCTATTTTGTTTATAATTATGTGACGACCAATGAGTATGCGCTGAACATCCTGGCGGTGAATGCCTACAGTGATGGGAACGAGGAGTTTGAAGAGGAGTACCTCAATGATTTTCTGGAAAGAAACGGCATCGATACTTCGAAATATGAGGCGAGTGTGAACCGCTCCATTACGGTGGATGCCAGCTCTTCCGATTCCATGAGTGTGACCAGTGTGCAGACCATTTATACCCTGTTTGCGGCGCAGGAGGTGGATCTTTTCTTCGCGGATAACGATTATTTTCTGTCGATGGCGGCGATGGATTATGTCAATAATCTCGAGGATTATCTGACGGAAGAGGAGATCGCCGCGCTGGATGAGGATTCGCTCGTCTATGTCACGGTGAACGAGGATGAGGACGGGGAGCCGATGGAGGGTTCGAACGCGGGCAAGACCATTCTTGCAGGGATCCGTCTTTCTCAGGATGAGGGATGGCTGGGCGAGGCGGACTGGTATCCGGAAGGGATTGACGTGATTGTCGGGATTTCCGGGTCGGTGAAGCATGAAGAGCTGGCACTTGGCCTGCTCCGGGAGATTCTGGCGTATGAGGAATAAGGATAGAAATCGATGTATTTCGTAACTGTAACGATACGGAACCGTTGCGAATGCAGATGATAAAGAGGCATTCGGGCAGAAAGCCTGTGCCTCAACTAATTTGAAAAGGACAGCAGGAGAGAACGAGTATGTTTGAAATGAACAGAGCGGCAGGAACAGTAAATCAGGGAAACGATGCGCGGCTGCAAAATGCCATGAGGCGCGCATCTGTCGGCGGGAAGCTGACGATTGGCTTTCTCGGCGGGTCGATTACGCAGGGGTCTCTTTCCAGTACCCCCCAGACCTGCTATGCGTATCTGGTGTATTCCTGGTGGAAGGAGAATTTCCCGATGGCAGACGTTTCCTATGTGAACGCCGGGATTGGGGCGACGACATCACAGTTTGGCGCGGCGCGTGTCGGCGAAGATTTGCTTTCTTATAAACCGGATGTCGTGTTTCTTGAGTTTTCGGTTAATGACGGGAGCAATGCGCATTTTCTGGAGACTTACGAGGGTCTGGTAAGAAGAGTGCTCTCTGATGAGGCAGCCCCGGCTGTTGTTCTGATCTATAATGTCTGCTATGACAATGGCGCGAGTGCGCAGCTGATGCACGCGAAGGTGGGACGGCATTATGATCTTCCGGGCATCAGTATGCAGAGCTCCATCTATCCGGAGCTGCTTGCGGGGCGGATGGAAAATCGCGCGATCACGCCGGACGACCTGCATCCGAATGATGCGGGGCATGAACTGGTGGCGTCCGTGATTACCTGCTATCTGGAAGCTGTGCGGGAGAGAATGGAAGCATCCGGCGGTCAGAACAGGGCAGTTTGTGAAAGTCATTCGTCTGCGTATGTGGGGAACGCGGACGTAACGGTTCCGGCAAATGGTTTGCCTGCGCCTCTGACCGCCAATACTTATGAGCACAGCATCCGCTATAACAATAAGAATGGCATTCCCGTAGATGTGGAAGGCTTTGCGAAGGATACCCGGGAGCAGAATGGGATCACTGATATCTTCAAAAATGGCTGGGAAGCTTCCGCACAGGGCGCGCATATTGTGTTTTCACTGGAAGGAACCGGTGTTTCCGTACAGTTTCGCCGTTCCGTGAATCAGCCGGCACCAGTCGCAGAGATTCTTGTAGATGATGATCCGGCGACACGCACAATCCTGGATGCGAATTTTGATGAGACCTGGGGCGACAAGCTGGAGCTGCTGACCGTTACAGAGCATATGTCAGAAGGAACGCATCGGATCGAGGTTCGGCTGATTGAGACGCATGCGGATGATGCGGTGCCATTTTATCTGAATGCGATTCTTATGGCGGACTAAATAGTTACAGGTCACATATGACCAGATTTACGTTATTTCAACCTCTACAGGTGTGGCCTAAAAACATAAAAATCTGAATTAAAAAGACAAAAGTCCTTGCCATACGGACATAAATGGTATAAAATAAACCACAGATTTGGTCGCCGGACGGCGGCAGATGAATCGAAAACAAATAGAGGAGGAAACAAAAATGAAAAAGTTAGCAGCAGTTGCGATGTGTGCGGCACTTTGCCTTGCCAGCGTAGCGCCGGTATCGGCGGCGGACAACACCGTGAAGATTGGTGTATTTGAGCCGGCCTCTGGCGACAACGGAGCAGGCGGCAAGCAGGAGACGCTTGGTATCCAGTACGCGAACGCAGAGACGCCGACCGTAGAGATTGACGGTGTGGAGTATGATGTAGAGCTGGTGATTGTGGACAATGAGTCTTCGACAGAAAAAGCTCCGACCGCGGCTTCCGAGCTGGTAAGCCAGGGCGTATCCATTGTTCTTGGCTCTTATGGCAGCGGCGTATCCATTGCGGCTTCCGATATTTTCGCTGAGGCAGGCATCCCGGTAGTCGGCGTTACCTGCACGAATCCACAGGTGACAGAGGGCAATACGCATTACTTCCGTATCTGCTTCCTGGATCCGTTCCAGGGCACGGTTCTCGCAAACTTTGCTTCTGAGAATTTCAGCGCGACAAAGGCGTATGTGCTGACAAAGCTTGGCGATGACTACTCTGTAGGCCTTGGCTATTACTTTGAGCAGGCGTTTGAGGAGCTTGGCGGCGAAGTGATCTCCGATACATTCCCGGAGGGCACCGCAGACTTTACTTCTTATATTACGACCGCGATCAATGAGGGCGTAGACGTTATCTTTGCTCCGACCTCTACTGAGGCAGCACAGCTGATTATTGCGACCGCCGCTTCACAGGGCGTGGAAGTTCCGCTTCTTGCTGGCGATACCTGGGATTCCAACGTGATCCTGAACGCGGCAGAGGGCACGGACCTTAGCGTATATGTAACGACCTTCTATCAGGAAGGTGCGAACGAAGAATTTGATACCAACATCAAGGCCTGGATCAACGAAGACAGCACCAGACTGGCAAACAACGGTGGCGATGATACCGTGGCGGCTGTTACGGCTATGGGTTATGACGCTTACTATGTAGCGCTTGCGGCACTGCAGAATGCTGGTTCCACTGATGCGGCCGCTGTCAACGAAGCACTCTGGACTACGACTTACACTGGCGTAACCGGCGAGATCTCTTTCGAGTCTGAGAACGGCGACGCGAACCGCGATACCGCATATGTAAAGGTAGCGAATACGGAGACCGCAGCATGGGATTTCGTAGCGGAGCAGGGCGTACAGTAAACGCGGAGAGGCGTCATCAATTGTGATTATTTTCAAAACAAAGCAATTGATTTTCCCGGTAGAATAAATATATGGCGCAGGGAGGCTGCACACGTTGCAGCCTCTTTTACATGATGATACCAGGGGAGCCGGATGTTCGGTAGACATCCGAAGAGCGCCGACCGAAGCGGAGATTCGAGCGTACGAAGTGCGAAGAAATCCGCGGGTATCATATGATTCGGAGGAAAACCTACATGGATTTTATTAACAGAAACCTGCCTTACCTGCTGGCCGGTATCTCTGTCGGCGGACAGTATGCCCTGATCGCGATCGGATATACGATGGTGTACGGCATTTTAAGGCTGATTAACTTTGCACACGGCGATATTTTTATGGTAGCCGCGCTGGTGCTCGTCTATGCGTCGGCGTCCCTGCCGCTGTATCTGTCCATTCCGCTGACAATCGTGGCGACCGTAGCGCTGGGCTTTCTGGTGGAGCGCGTGGCGTATAAACCGCTGCGCAGTGCGCCGCGGATGTCGGTTATGATTTCGGCAATCGGTGTCTCCTATCTGCTGCAGAACCTGGCGCTTTATGTGACCGGCGGCCTGGCACAGGTGGTGCCGTCAATTCCGGTGATTTCCGATACGATTAAGATTGGAAGCGCGACAACGAAGGTTGTGACGGTCGTGACGCCGATTCTGACGATTGTGCTTGTCGTGGTTCTGATGCAGCTGATCAATCATACCAAAATCGGTATGGCGATGCGCGCGGTGGCGGATGATTTCGAGACGAGCCGCCTGATGGGCATCAAGATCAATTCCGTCATCAGTACGACCTTTATGATCGGCTCGTTTCTGGCGGCGATTGGCGCGCTTTTGTATTTTACGAACTATCCGTCCGTGGTACCGACCTCGGGGGCAATGCCTGGTCTGAAAGCATTTGTGGCGGCCGTATTCGGCGGGATTGGCTCAATCCCGGGCGCGGTGATCGGGGCATTTATCATCGGTATCTGTGAAAATATCATCAAGGGACTTGGCTGGACAACGTTTTCAGACGCGTTTACGTTTGCCCTGCTGATCATTGTCCTTCTTGTAAAACCGACCGGTCTGTTTGGCGAAAAAGCCACAGATAAGGTCTGAGAGGGGGCGCTTGCATGAGTAAGAAAACAAATACTATTATTTCCGCAGTGCTCCTTCTGGCGCTGTGTGCCTTCGTTTTTTTGCTGGAGCAGATTCTGCCCTCGACGCATATTGCGCTGACGGTGCTGAAAAAAAGCTGCATTTACGCGCTCGTCGCGGTGTCGATGAACCTGCTGAACGGCTTTACCGGCCTGTTTTCTTTAGGACAGGCGGGCTTTATGCTGATTGGCGCGTATACATACGGTGTCCTGACGATTCCGGTCGAGGCCCGCGCTTCAGTTTATCAGTATTATGACGGCGGCCTGATTCAGTTTTCGGTACCAGTCATTGTGGGCCTGCTGGCAGCCGGTGTTGTGGCGGCGATTTTCGCCTGGCTGATCGGTTTGCCGGTGCTGCGCCTGAAAAGCGATTATCTGGCGATCGCGACTCTTGGCTTTGCTGAGATCATCCGTGCGATTTTCCAGTGGGACAAGCTGGGTGTGATTACAAACGGTTCGAACCTGCTGCGTAAGTTCCCGACCTTTAATTCCGTTCTGTTCCCATTAATTGTCTGCGGAATCTGTATTGCGGTCATGGTGCTGGTGATCCATTCTTCCTATGGACGGGCGTTCCGTGCCATCCGGGACGACGAGGTCGCGGCCGAGGCGATGGGAATCAATCTGGCAAAGCACAAGCGGATGTCGTTCTGTATTTCCTCCTTTTTCGCGGGGATCGGCGGCGGTCTGCTGGCGATGTATCAGACCTCGATTCAGGCTTCAACGTTTAAATCAGCGATGACCTACGAAATTCTGCTGATCGTTGTCATCGGCGGACTCGGCTCCGTGACAGGAAGCTGCCTGGCATCCTTCCTTTACATTGCCTGCTCCGAGTGGTGGCTGCGTTTCCTGGATACGGAGACCTACATCGGAAGCTTCAAGGTTCCGCTTCTGCGCAGCGGTTTCCGCAAGGTTGTGTTTGCGGTCATCGTGATGATTGTTGTGCTGTTTTACCGCAAGGGTATCATGGGTGACAAAGAGTTTTCGCCTGCCCGCGTGTACAACTGGTGGAAAAAGAAACGAGGGCAAAAAGACGCCGGAAAGGAGGAGGCTGCGAAATGAGTACCGACTCCATGAAAAACGTTCTCCGTGTAGAAAATGTTACGATGCAGTTTGGCGGTGTCGTCGCGGTAGACAACCTCTCCCTGGAGGTAAACGAGCATGAGATCGTTGCGCTGATCGGACCGAATGGCGCCGGAAAGACGACGGCGTTCAACTGCATCACCGGTGTGTATGAGCCGACCAACGGCCGTGTGGAATTCTGCGGGCAGGAGCTGGTGGAAAGCTATCCGCATGGGAAAATGAAAAAGAATTATAAGGGCGAAAATGCGGGAAAATATTCGAAGCGCCTGGTGCAGACCCCGGATAAAATTACGAAGGCCGGCATTGCGCGGACCTTCCAGAATATCCGCCTGTTCTCGTCTATGACCGTGTTTGAAAATGTATTAATCGCGAAGCATATGCGGGCGAAACAGAACCTGTTTACCGCGACCTTCCGTCTGAATCACGCGGAGGAGCAGCGGATGCGTAAGGAAGCGCTGGAGCTTCTGGATATGCAGAATCTGGCGCATCTAAAGGATGAGATTGCCGGGTCGCTTCCTTATGGTATTCAGCGGCGTCTGGAGAT
>JAJQGP010000177.1:5894-12579 GCA_021200475.1 Lachnospiraceae bacterium | reverse complement strand
GTTTCTTCCAATGGACGGCACGTCCTGCCGCCGACCCGCGGGAGGGGGCAATTCCTCAAAGCAGGCCGTTTGACCGGGCATCAAGCTTTTCCCCTGCCCCACATGTTTCAGGGCTGCGCCTAACTCTTCCCTGGTTCGCGCACACGGAAACGGCATGCTCCGATAATCAATATAAAACCCACGCGTCCTTTCATATTCTTCCAGATCCGGTGCAAACAGCACCAGCGGTTTCCGGTAAAGCAGGTAATCAAACAGCACCGAAGAATAATCCGTGATCAGCACATCCGCCACGGGAAACAGCTCCTCCGTCGGAATCTCACTGTTTGAAATCCTCTCATGCCGGTCAATGTGCGGATGCGCCTTTATGATAAAAAACCACTCGTCCCTTGTTTCCTCCGCAATCTGCCGGATCGCCTCCAGGCCTTCCAGGCGCGGCCTTGCCGCATTCCCGCGAAAAGTCGGCGCCCACACCGCGACCCTTCGTCCGGCGGCCTGCGGATGCTTTTTATAAAAGGATTCTCTGCACCGCGCATTCCAGATCTTATCAAAATAATCATCCGTGCGGCTGATTCCGGTCGCAAAAATATGCTCACGCGGCAGCCGCAGAGCCCGCTCATGCACCGGAATGCAGGACTCGGCGCTCAGCGTCAGATACGAATAATTGTCAAACATACTGCCGTGATAGCCTTTGGGAATATCCTCGCCCGTATCATAGGCGATTTTCTTCATCAGCCCGCAGGAATGCCAGAGCTGCACCACCTTCGTCTCCGGACGTTTTCTGCACGAAGACACCGGCAGAAAATAATCACAGATGAAAACATATTCCGCGGCCGCGTACCGCCGCATAAACCGCAGCAGGTATTTCGCCATCGCAGGGAAGGAAAGCCGGTCAAAATCCGCCACAAAGGTTTCAACCCGAATCTTCGCCCGGACAGCATCCTCCGCATTTCCACGCATTTGCCGGTTCCCATCCGGAAAAGCTTCCCGTCCCCCGCCAGAAACAGATGATCCGGACCTATCCGTGCGCTTCTCCGGCGTAGGAGCATCTGCCGCCATCTCCTGCACCGTCTCATACATCCTGCGCATGGAAAACGGAATCGCATCATGATGTGCATCCGCGAACAGCACCAGCCCGCTCTCTACCGGTCTGCGGCAATACAGGCGGTAGATCAGCGGAAGCAGAACGTTCTGCAGCAGCATTTTCATCCATTGCTTAATCCAAAACATCCTTTCCTCTTTTCTTCTGAAAGCGAAGCTTCTCCTCCTGCGCAAGCTCCATCGCCGCCGCAATCGCCTGATCCATATCCAGATGCTGATAATTTCCCAGCCGCCCGCCAAAGATGACATTTTTTTCCCGGTCAGCCAGTTTTCGGTATCGCTCATACAGCGCAATGTTTTTTTCATCTCTGAGCGGATCATACACTTCTGCAGTACAGCCCGGACACAAAGCATTTCCCTCCGAAAAGACGTCTTCGGCAGTGCCGTCCAAACGCGAAGCGTTTCTTCCAATGGACGGCACGTCCTGCCGCCGACCTGCGGGAGGGGGCAATTCCACAGTGCCGTCCAAACGCGAAGCGTTTCTCCCAATGGACGGCACGTCCTGCCGCCGACCTGCGGGAGGGGGCAATTCCGCTCCCGGCTGCCAGTTCTCCGGGTACTCTCTGGAGATAATCGAATACTCCTTTGGATTTTCTGCCTCTGTCTCAGGTGCAAAATGCTTATACTCAATCACGCGGGTATACGGAACCTTCGGGTCCATATAATTTACAACTGCACTCCCCTGGTAATCCGCTTCCGCGACGCGTTCCGTCTCAAAACGGGCGCTGCGATACTCCAGATGGCCATAGCGAAAATCAAAGTATTCATCGATCCTCCCCGTATAAAACACGCGGTCAAACATCTCCGGATGCTCTCTGCGATACACAAAAAAATCCGTATCGGTCATCACATCGGTATTCTCCAGCAGCTTTTCCACCAGCGCCGTATAGCCGCCGGTCGGAATGCCCTGGAAATCATCCTCAAAAAAGCGATTATCATAAGTAAAACGAAGCGGCAGCTCGTCGAGCAGAGCGGCGGGCAGCTCTTTGCAGTCCCGGCCCCATTGCTTTTCCATATAGCCTCTGATCAGCTTTTCGTATACCTCCGCGCCCACCAGAGAGAGCGCCTGCTCCTCCACAGTGCCATTCAGACGCGAGGCATTTTTCTCAGGGGACGGCTCGACCTGTGCGGCAATTTTCTCCCTTGCCTCCTGCGGCTTTTTCAGATTCCAGAGGCGGCTGAATGTATTCATATTGAAAGGAAGGTTATAAATTTCATCCTGGCAAACTGCCAGCGGAGAATGAATATAATGGTTAAAATCCGCAAAGCGGTTCACATATTTCCAGATTTTCTCATCGTTTGTGTGAAAAATATGCGCCCCGTACCGATGCACCTGGATGCCGTCCACATCCTCCGTATAGAGATTGCCGCCAATATGACTGCGCTTATCAATCACCAGGCAGCGTTTCCCGGCTTTTGCCATCTCCCGGGCAAATACCGCGCCCGTAAGTCCTGCGCCGACCACCAGATAGTCATATTTCACGCCCTGCTCACGCAGCTTCTTCCGTCTCTCCTCCTTGCGCACACGGATCGTCTCATTCTGGTCATCCCGGTATGCGTCGCAGACCTCGTGTGCATCGCCGATCATGCGCATTTTCCCATGCTCAATCCAGATCGCCTTATCGCAGAGGCTCTTTACCGATTCAATATTGTGAGAGACATAGAGCAGCGTCGTTCCGCCATCCAGCATCTGCTGCATCCGCTCATTGCATTTCCGGCGGAAGCGCATATCGCCGACCTCCAGCACCTCATCTACGATCAGGATATCCGGATTCACGACCGTCGCCACCGCAAAGCCAAGCCGGGCCTTCATACCGGAAGAGAAATTCTTCAGCGGCGCGTCAAGAAAATTTTCAATATCGGCAAACTCGACAATCTCGTCAAAATGCTCCTCCATAAATTTTCTGGAGTGTCCCAGCACCAGCCCATTCAGATAAATGTTTTCCCGGGCGGTCAGATCCTTATCAAAGCCAGCCCCCAGTTCAATCAGGGGCG
Organism: Lachnospiraceae bacterium; assembly: GCA_021200475.1. Classification (GTDB taxonomy): domain Bacteria; phylum Bacillota; class Clostridia; order Lachnospirales; family Lachnospiraceae; genus Choladousia. The sequence goes on along the minus strand of JAJQGP010000177.1, from coordinate 9,486 downwards.
AAATCTTCCCCCTCACCTTCACCGTACCCTCGTAGGGCTGCAATATCCCGCTGACCGCCTTTAAAAGGGTCGACTTGCCGCAGCCGTTCGGCCCGACCAGGCCCCAGGCTTCTCCTTTTTTTACCTGGAAGGTAATATCCCGCAGTGCGATGAATTCCTGAAACATCAGCTGATGCTTGGCCAGCTTGATCGCGTATTCCTTCAGGTTGTCTACCTTTTCCGTCGCCATGTTAAACCGGATTTTTAAATGATCTACTTCTATGATATTTTTACTCATTTTTATCCCTCAGATATACAGAATAAACCGGTCCTTCGAGCGCTGGAAAGACCAGGCACCAATCGCCAGCATCAGGAACGCAATGATCCAGCCGCCCCAGAAAATACGCGGCCCTGGTATATTCCCATAGTACACAATATCCCGGAACTGTCCCACATAATAATACAGCGGGTTAAACGCCTTGATAAAAAGCTGGAGATTCTCCGGCAGCCTGGTAATCTCATACAAAATCGGCGTCAGATACAGCAGTGCCCGCAGAATCGCTCCGTAAATGTGTTCCGTATCCCGGAAAAACACATTAAACTGTGCCAGGAAAAAGCCGAGCCCGCAGCAGAAGATATAAATCTGTATCACCACCAGCGGAATCATCACCAGAGTCCAGTAAAATTTTGCGCCGGTAACCAGCATCGCAATAAGCAGCGCCCCAAAAGAGAGTACCATATCCACCATGCAGCTCGTCACCCGGGCAAGTGTGAAAATATATTTGGGGACGTTTACCTTCCGGATCAGAGCGGAGTTCCCTGTCACGGATTTCATTGCACCGGTCGTACTCTGGCTGAAAAAATCATACATCATACGCCCGGAAAGCAGAAAGACCGGATAATTCTCGATATTTCTCCCGAGAAGATTCGAAAATACAATCACCCAGACCATCATCAGCAGCAGCGGCTGAAGAATCGTCCAGGCATACCCCAGAAAACTGCGCCGGTACTTCAGCTTCAGATCACGGCTGACGAGTTCAATGATCAGATCCTTGTATTTAAAAAATGTCTTAATACGGTAGTTTAAAAGCTTCATTTTTATCCTCCCTGCATCTTCAACAAACCGTATTCTACCATATTCAGAAAGCTATTTCAATAAAAGAAAGAAGGTTCCGGCTTTTTGCCGGAACCCTCGTGACAAATCGATTCGGATCGTTTCAGGCCATCTTCTGGTCCAAGATACATGAACCTGAGCCATTGACCTCTGCACATGACATCTGACCTGTATTTCCATTCACACTCGATTATTTAAAAATACACATCAAAAGCTGCGCAGGTTTCCCACTGTTCTTTAAAGCAGCCCGCGATGCCGGATATAATTCTCAATCATCTCTACGCTGCCTTCAATCCCGATGGAGCTGCTTTCAATACAGAGATTATAGCTGGTCGCCGCTCCCCATTTCTTTTCTGACTGGAAGTTGTAATAACTCGCACGCTTTTTATCTGTCTTCACCAGCATATCGCGCACCTTCGCATCCGGAAGCTGGTATTCCTCGGCAATACGCTCCGCACGGAAATCACTGTTTGCATGCACAAATACGCTGACAAGCTCCGGCATATCCCGCAGAATATAATCCGCGCACCGCCCGACAATCACACAGGACTCTTCGCCAAGTTGTTTGATCGCATCATAATTTGCCTGGTAAATCTGCTGGTCCAGTGTCGGTCCCGTATACATCGCGGATGGATAGACATCCATCACAATGGAATACAATAAACTGTTTGTTGGCTTCTCATCATAACTTTCCAGAACCTTCTCACACAGGCCGCTCTGCTTTGCGATCACCTTAATCAGTTCTTTGTCGTAAAATTTGATACCCAGCTTCTTTGCCAGCTTCTCCCCGATCTCATGACCGCCGCTGCCAAACTGGCGCCCGATTGTAACCACTACCTTTTTTGCCATATATTACACCTCCTTATAGATCCCGACGGGATTCCCCCTTCCGATCTATGTATGTATAGAGGGATTATAGCATAAATTTCTCCTTTTGTCTCGAAAAATCTGAATATTTTTCAAAATTTCAAAAATAGAGCCGCCATCTTCTCTATTTAAAATCTTTCGCAAAAAGCAATACGAAATCGTTCTCATCGTACCGCTTTTTTCCCATCGACATCTTGCGCATAAATTTATTGGAATTGCGAATCGCCTGGTCCACCAGCTCCACGACATCCCCCACAGACATCGGCGTCTCCGTAGACGACTTCTCAGCTACCTTCTGTCGAATCGCCTCGATTCCATCCTCGCTGATGGAATAATCCAGCTCATGCGCATGCCGCAGGGCAAACATCACCAGTTCGTCCGCCGTATATACCGGAAGATAAATCTGCGCGGTAAACTTCATGGTAAAACGCGGATGCTTCATCAGCAGATCATGAATGTATCTCTGCTCGTCTTCCAGAATCACAATCAGGCCATCGGTGCGGAACTCCATCGCTGTGGTCAGCTGCTCCACCGTATTATCCGCCAGATCCCCGGCCTCCTCTATAATCAGCGTACCACCGGCAATTTTGGTAATCGTCGCCGCGATATCCCTGCGGTTCAGGTCAACCGCGTAGATTTTGGCCATTTTCGCGGTCTGCCGTCCTTTTTCCTGCGCAATCGCCTTCGCCAGACCAATCGCCAGCGTCGTTTTCCCGGCACCGTGCGCGCCAAAGATCAGAATGTTTCCGTTCCGTGAGGTTCGATCCGCTCCCTTGGCCATTGCCTGCAGAATCGCATTGGCAATCTGATCCTCCAGTCCCTCGATCTCCGTAAATCCCGGAAACAGACCGCGCAGATGCGGTTCAATCGTCAATGGATCATCAAAATATTCCTCCGGCTCCGGCTCTTCCTCCTCCGGTTTTTCTCTCAGCTCCTGCACGGGCCCTGCCTCAAAATCATCCGCCTGCTTTACGCGATCCTCACAGACCTCCTGGCGCTCCGAATCATTACCGTTCCGGCTCTTTTCGTCCATCTTTCCCTTCTCCCCGTTCTGCCCCGGCTCCTCTGACGAGGCAGCCTGCAAACCTGCTCCGGCCGCAGCCTCCGAAAGATCAGCGGTCTGATAAGAATACGCTTTTGCTATTTCTTCCGCCGGAATACGGATCGTCTTCGTCTCCATCAGCTCCCTGCGGGCTGCTTCCATCAGTTCCTCTTTCGTATTGATTTTACGGGTTTTTTCAAAACTGGTTTCCGAAGAATAGGTCGGAAGCGCATTCCGGTTCCTCAGCAGCTTCTCCGGATTGCTGGAATATTGCAGCGCCTCCAGCTGTTCCCTGGGAAGTTCCTCTGCCGCAGCCGCGGTAACCGTCCTGACCGGGGCCGTACTCACGAAATCCTCTGAGACTCCGGCCAGGCGCGCCGCATTCCTTTCGGCGGATGCCGCTGATGCTGCCTGCCCGCCAGCTTCTCCGGATGCTCTCATCTCCCTTAACACACCCGCCTGCCTGGCTTCGGCCGTAGCCGCCGCCTCCATCGGACGGGCCGCCTCTGTTTCCCCGGTCCCGGCTCCATCTGCGGGCTCCGCCGATTGAGCGGTATCTCTAACCCCGGCTTCGGCAGTGCTGTCCAAAC
>JAJQGP010000177.1:0-5794 GCA_021200475.1 Lachnospiraceae bacterium | reverse complement strand
GCGAAGCGTTTCTTCCAATGGGCGGCACGTCCTGCCGCCGACCTGCGGGAGGGGGTAATTCCACTCCATCTGCAGGCTCCGCCGGTTGAGTGGTATCTCCTGCCCCGGCTTCGACAGTGCTGTCCAAACGCGAAGCGTTTCTTCCAATGGGCGGCACGTCCTGCCGCCGACCTGCGGGAGGGGGCAATTCCACCCCATCTGCAGGCTCCGCCGGATGGACGGCATCTAATTTCCCAGATTCTGCCGCAGTTCCCATCTCTGCTTCCTCTGATTCTGCGGCAGCCGCTTCCGCCTGCGCGGCCGCCTCTGCTTCCCGCTGCGCTCTTGCGGCAGCCGCAGCCTGCTTGCCTTTTTCTCCCATAGAAAGAAGAATATCATCAATCGAAAGCCTGCCCGGCTTCGGCTCCGGCTCTCTGCGCTCACGAATCTCCTGAATATCACGCAAACGCTCTTCCACTGCTGCCGGCACATCGTCCTCATTCAGCTCCGGTCTTCTCGCGACTCCTGAAATCACTTTTCGGACACTCTTCGCCAGCTCCACCTGTAAATCGCCGTACTCCGATGCTTCCTCTTCTTCCTCATCCGCAGGCAATACCGGCTCCAGTCCAGGCACTGCTGCAGAAATAGAATCCTCCTCTTCTCCTGATTCGTCTGAATCATACAACCGTTCGCTGCCATTCTCATGCAAAGGCAGACTTCCGTCCTCCGATAGCACAGCAGTTCTCTCTGCCCTGGCTATACCATCAGCCTTTGGCTCTGCGGCCTCGCTATCCGGTTCCGTCTTCCCTTCAGCCTCCGGCTCCGCCGCAGCACCCGCTTCTTTTTTCGCATTCTTCGATGGACGCTTCAGCTCGGCTCCTTTCCGGAAAACCTTCGCCAGCAAATTCGGCTCCCCGCTCTTTGACGAAGGCTCGGGCTGATGATTCTTTTCCTTCTCCGCCTTACGCGCGGTAATCTCGCCCGCTATCTCCTTTTCCGTCTCCGCCATAATATTTTCCGCAAGTACTTCTCCGTCTGCTTCCTCTGTACTCCGAACGATGGTCGCGTCATCCTCTGTGTCGTCAAAATAATCGTTCTGCGCCTCCTCCTGCTGGCAAATCTCATAGATCTGCTGCTGCTTCGGCGTCAGCACCGCATAGCGCTTTTTCATTTCAAGCGCCTTTTTTACATACTTGCCCGTATGAAACCACAAAACCAGGTCATCACACGTCGCCATGCACTTTTGAATCTGCCCTGCTTCCTGGTACAGGACGGCAAGCTCATACGCCCAGCGTTCCGTATACTCCTGTCCAAGATATTCCTCCAGAATCGAAATCAGCTCCTCTGTGGAACTGCCGCGCCCGCGGTATATCTTATATTTCAGAATATAGCGGTTATTATCATGCGGCGCTGTCTGCACATACTCGGCAAAATACTCCAGCGCCTCATCATACTCTCCAAGCGCAGTCGTCACCTCAACCAGACGGTACAGGACATTGCGCCCCACCGGCGATTTTCTGTACGTACGCACCAGCATGTCCTTGCTCTTGTCCAGCTTGCCCGCGGCCTCATAGATTTCGCTGATGAGACACAGCGTCCTGACGTTCCTGACGCGTCGCCATTCAATCGTATCCGCCAGATTCGCCGCCTCTTCGTAATCGCCCTGATCGACCAGCTTATCGATTTCCTCCAGTTTGAGGTTGTACTCATATTTATCCAACTTTGTCACCTCGTCCTATAATCCATTTGCTTTAGTGTATCATACCTGTTTTTTATTGTCAAAAAAATTTCGACAAATCCAGACAGAATCAGCCCTAAAAAGTGAAGCGAAATCCGTACGCCCGATTCCGGCAGATCTGGATACGGCTTTCGTCTGTGACCGGCACAATTTTTTCACCTTCCAAACACAAACAATCCACAGGAAATCCCCGTATTCCAGTTGTAAAAACATTTCAAACATGTTACAATGCATTTCAGTTTTATTACAAAATAGAGAAAGGATCCCCGCAACATGAATCGCTCCTATGACATCACCGTATTATACGCTCTTCACGAGTCTGATGATAAAATTCCGGATTTTCCCGCGCAGTCACTTTCCTCCGATCGGATTCAGATCATCCCGGTCCGGGAAAACGACCCGTATCACCCGCGTATGCAGGCTTTGAAGAAAATCCATGAGGCCAGGGGAACCTACACCATTCTGCTGGATGTCGGGGACCGCTTTTCGGATACCTTTCTGGCAAGCCTGCTCTCTCATACCGGGACTTCTGGGGCCGCTTTTGTCATGCCTTCCCAGATCAGTCAATGCCTGCAAAGGACGACGCGCTACTTCTCTCTTGGCAGCACCAATGGCACCATACCGCAAAATGCCGGGCGGATTCCCGTTGTATTTCCAACAGAGCTCCACGCCCTGCTTCTTCCCACCAGCGCCCTTACCGCTGCGGTGCAGGAAACAGCCGGCAGCGTCGAACAGGAGAAGCAAATCCTGCTTCGCATCTTCGCGCAGAACCCGGATTTTGTTTACGTGGATTCCTGTCAGATCGAATACGCGCTGCCCAGGGAATGTGACCAGCAATATGATGTCCGCCCGCTCTCAAAAGAATGGTATTATGAGCCGTTTGGGCAGTTCCTTCTGCCATGCCTGGAAAAAGTCAGAAGCGCCTTCGGCTCTGTTCCACCGATCCTCCAGCACCTGGCTCTCTACATGATCCATATCCGCTTTGAAGCGAATATGGACAATCGAAACCGCCATGTGATCGAGCCGGAGGCGGTAACTGCTTATACGGAGCTGATCTCCTCTGTCCTTCAGTATGTTAATATAGAGACGATTCTGGATACCCACGTTCATCCTTCTCATTCCTCCATGGAGCAAAAGCTTATGGAAATCCGGATGAAAAAGAAAGACTGTTCCTGGTATCCAAAGCTGGATTGCATGCCAAATACCATCCGTTTTACATGCGATAATTTCAGCCTCACCACGCTTTCCAAAATACCGGTACGCATTCATCTGATGGATTACCGCAATGGACGGCTTGAAATCGACGGCTCCAACGCGGACTTTTTCCGCCACACCAAAGTACGGCTCTATGCCCGATTTGGTTCCGAAACCTACACACCCGTGTACAACCGCCGGTATTCTCTGACGAAATATTTTGGCGTCTCTTTCTATCGGACACACACCTTCCACCTCTCGATTCCAGTGGATGATCCCGGCTCCGAAGCCGGAAAAAAAGAAGCCGCAAAAGAACGCCTGCTGAATTTCTACCTGTGTCCGGACGGTCAGAAAGAATACCGCATGGAATTTTCCTATCCGTCCCACACCAGCCGGTTTGCAAACGGCTACGCCTATGGCTATTGGCGTTTCGGCAAATATCTCGCGTTTCACAACGACAAGGGCATTCACGTGCGGCGTTCCAGTCCTCTGGTCGTGCTTCGGAAGGAGGTTCTGCTCTGGAAGCAGATTTTCACCAAAGGCACCGGGCGCCGGTACATCCCGCTGAAAATGCTGAATTTCGCTCTGCGCCCCTGGTTTTCCCGGCAAAGAATCTGGCTTTTCATGGATAAAATCTATAAGGGCGGAGATTCTTCCGAATATATCTATAAATATGCCGCTGCGCAGAAGGACGGCATCCGAAAATATTACCTGCTCGACAAAACCTCCGCAGACTATGCCCGCCTGCAAAAAGAAGGCTACCGACCTCTGCGGCGCGGCAGCCTCTGGCATCGGCTGATCTTTCTGAATGCAAACATGGTGATAGCTTCCAACTCCACTGTATTTGCCTTCAACAGTTACAGTACAGCGACATCCCAGTATATCCGCGGCGATGTCCACTCGGTAACCGCCTGTGTACAGCACGGGATGTCCGTACAGAAAATCGCCGTCGCTCAGCAGCGCCTGCGCGATAACACCAAACTCTATTTCTGTGCCTCAAAATATGAAATAGAAAATCTTTCCAGGCCAGCCTATGACTATCAAGGCTACGACGCCCTGAAATTAACCGGTGTGCCCCGCTACGATGGACTGAAAAGCCGTGCAGAAAAAATTCTTCTGATTTCGCCCACCTGGCGCATGAATTCTGCACTGCCGCCTACCAAGGGAGAGTCTGTCGCACGCGCCTATAACCCGCATTTCAAAGACACCAGCTACTATCAGGTCTATAACAGCCTGATCAACGACCCGCGTCTTCTGGAATCGGCCCGACAGTACGGCTACCGGATTCAGTACGTCCTGCATCCGATCATCAGCCCGCAGGCAAAGGATTTTACCAAAAACGAGTCTGTCGAGATTATTCCATCCATCGGCGACATGAGCTACGAAAAGCTTTTCTGTGAAGCTGCCCTGATGGTAACCGATTTTTCCGGCGTCCAGTTCGACTTCGCCTATATGCGGAAACCCGTCGTCTACCTGCATCACCACGACATTCCGCAGCATTACGACGAGGGAAGCTTCTTCTACGAAACAATGGGCTTCGGCGAGATCTGCCATACCAACGACGAGCTGATCGACGTGCTCTGCGACTACATGAAAAACGACTGCCGGATGCCGGATGAATACCGCCGCCGGGCAGACGATTTCTTCGCGTACTCCGACAACAACAATTGTGAGCGGATTTACCCGCTCATGCTCGAATACGAAATGAGCCACGCCGCCCATCCGGCCCGAGAAGAATAAGAATCCGCAGAAATAAAAAAGTGGGTCAGTGCGGCATAAGCCGCAAAACACCTTGCCCGGCTCTGCGTATTAAAAAAGGAGGATCCCATTGAATCCTCCTTTCTATTTATTATTTATTTTTTCTTCTTCTTTTTGTAATTATATATTTACAGTTTCCTGGAGAGATACTTTCCTGTTATTATTTATAGATCAGTCCTTCGTTTCTTTACACGACAGCCCCGATATATAAATCATGTGGCTTATTACTCCGATCTCTTTCGGATTTTTCTTTGATTCATTCTTTTTTCTCTGAATCATTCTTGTAAGTACGAATGAATGTGAATTCTATGCGCTTCATCATATTAATATTGAAAAATATTGAAGATTCATTCTTTTGAATCATTCTCTCTGGGAAAGGATCCGGCTTACGATGAACATTTCATCTGATATCTCCCATCTGAGATATCGGCTTGAATATAACTCATTTCTCGTCTGAATCTATATTCTGTCTCATCCTGTTTTAACAAATGATCCATGCTGTCCTTACGCAACACACAACACTGTATGATTCCCATTTTCTATCGCGCATTTATATTTATATTTTTATATTGTATGATGCTTATAGCACCTTTTGCTATATAGCACTTCTTACTATTTTGTACTTAACTGTACACTTCAGCAGCTTTCCCGGCTGCTTTTACGCTTTGACTGTACTTTCTGTTTTCACATGTTTCACGGTGACTTACAGATTCTGTACGTTTCGCGTTTCTTTTTCACATTCTATTCTCTGCTTATTTTTCATCTGGACGAACCTGCGAGTCCATCCCTCTCATCTACCGGATAAATGTGCTCGGTCGGCTGATTCTTTTTCTCTCCAGCAAATCGTTCTCTTACGATGACTCTTGAATCAATTCCAACTGAGGTCTTTTTCACAGGAAACATTTATCCCGCCACATATATTAGATAAAGAATGTGAGACTGTATCCATTGGAATCGACCTCCTCTCCCTGGTTGTTATTGACTATAGGTTTTGATCTATAGGAACAACAATTTGTTTGTTGATGGTTGTACTATAGCACAGGTTTTCCGATTTGTCAACACTATTTTTAAAAATGACGGCGTAAATCTACTGTAGGAATCGTAGTGGCGGAGACCACCAGAAAT
>JAJQGP010000086.1 GCA_021200475.1 Lachnospiraceae bacterium | reverse complement strand
CCTGATTCCTGCAGTAGGAAAGAAGACCCAGCAGGGCACCTTTCATATCCTTTGCCTTTCCGCCGCCCATGCCGCCCATCGGGCCACCTCCCGGGCCTCGTCTCATCGGGGCGCCGCTTTGTGATGATCTGTTCATTGTATTTGATTCTGCCATAATAGACGCACCTCCTCCATTACGCTTTCGCCGCGAGTTCATCCGCGGAAAGCTGTGACAGCGCGATCTGCTTGTAGACCTCGCAGTTCTTCATCAGTTCCTCATGGGTGCCGATCCCGGCCACCGCGCCGTTATCCAGTACCACGATGCGGTCTGCATGTCGGATCGTACCGATTCTCTGTGCCACAATCAGGCAGGTTGTGTCTTTCAGGTCTGTCTTGATTCTCTGACGCAGGATGCGGTCGGTCTTATAATCCAGAGCTGAGAACGAATCATCAAAGATCAGGATTTCCGGCTTCCGCGCGATCGTACGCGCGATGGCGAGACGCTGTTTCTGCCCGCCGGACACGTTGGAGCCGCCCTGTGAGATATGGCTCTGCAGCCCGTCATCCATCGCATGGACAAAATCCGATGCCTGGGCAATATCCAGAGCCTTCTCGACATCATCTGTCGTTGCCTTCTGCGCACTCTTGCCGAAGGTGATATTTCCTTCTACCGTATTGGCAAACAGGGTTGCTTTCTGCGGGATATAACCTACTTTATTATAAAGAGTTTCAAAGCTGTAGCCGGATACATCCTTCCCATCTACAAGGACCTTCCCGGATGTCGCATCGTAGAGTCTTGCGACAAGGCCGGCAAGCGTTGACTTTCCGGAACCGGTCGCACCGATAAAGGCCACCGTCTCACCCTTCTTTGCAGAGAAGGAAATATGCTTCAGGCAGTCCTCGGAAGCATCCGGATAGCGGAACGACACATCCTTAAATTCAACCGTACCGGTTTCACTTGCTTTCGTCTCCTGCCCTTCCTGTACCGCGATGTCACAGTCAATGACTTCATTAATACGACCCGCGGATACCTGTGCACGGGGCAGCATCATAAAGATCATCAGCAGCATCATAAAGGACATGATCACATACAGGGCATAAGAGCTGAATGATACGACATCGCCAAGCATCGTCGCCCGGTCAGTGACCGCCGTCATCATTTCCGACACCGTACCACTTAAGGGAACATTGATATTGTTGATCAGGCGTGCACCCACGTAATAGATGCCGACACTCACGCAGCTCTGGACGAACATGATAATCGGGGAGAGGAGCGCCATCCCCCGGCCGGTAAACAGCTGCGTCTTCATCAGGCTGGTATTCGCTTCATCAAACTTGTCTTCCTGATATTTCTCGGCATTAAACGCACGCACTACACGGATGCCGTTTAAGTTTTCCTGCGTGATCCGGTTTACGCTGTCAACCTGCTTCTGTACAATACGGAACTTCGGGATCATGACGGCCAGCAGAATAATCATGGATGTTACCACTATAACAACTGCCGCAGCTACGACAACAGACAACTGCCAGCTCTTCCCTATGATCTTGATGATCGCCCAGACGGCCATGATCGGCGCACGGAGCATCATCTGCAGCCCCATCGCGATCAGCATCTGGATCTGCGTGATGTCGTTCGTAGTACGGGTGATCAGGCTGGCCGTTGAAAATTTCTTGATCTCGCCGGTCCCCAACGCAGCCACCTTGTTAAACAGTTTCGCGCGGACATCAAAAGAAAAGTCAGACGCAATCCTTGCGGCAAAATAGCCGACAATCACCGTCATAATCGCGCTGCACAATGCACAGCCAAGCATCTTTCCGCCGGCTGAATAATATTCCGAAAGATCTGTGACCTCGCTGCTGATCAGCACGGTGATCTCCGCTGTATAATCCGGCAGGCGCAGGTCAAAATACACCTGCCCGCAGACCAACAGCAGGCAGAGAAGCGCCAGCCACCGGTCTCTCGGTTTCATATTTCTTAAGATATGAAGCATAAGAATCTCCTCCTGTCATTATGTCATTATGTCATTTTTCATTATGCCAGAGTCTGTTCCGGACATGGCTCTATATAGTTACCTTTTTCTTTCTTTTTTTACCTTACTCTTCGGATTTGCTGCCCACATTTCCTCTGCGGTCGCTTTCCAGTTCTCTGCGTAAGGCGTTGTCTTATCGCACAGGTCATCCACGCTCTCCGGGTTCTGGTAATCCGTGCTGACTGCCCCGGTCTCTTTCACCATTTTGCGCAGGTACTCCGGATTTTCAAGCATCGGGCACGGGCGCATCATGTTGTCGTTGAACGGCTGGTTGTCATGATATGCCTGGAACAGCGGGCTCTTCAGGGCATCCTTCAGGCTCGTTTCCCGGATGTTGCAGTTCGAATAGTGGATAAACACGCATGGCTCGATATCCCCTTTTGCATTGATATGCAGGTAATACCGTCCTCCGGCGATGCAGCCATGCACAAACTCTGCGTCATTCTGGAAATCCAGTGTAAAGAGTGCTTTTGTATTCCGGAATTCGCGGATACTGCTGTACATCTTCTTACGCTGCTCCGGTGTCG
>JAJQGP010000134.1 GCA_021200475.1 Lachnospiraceae bacterium | reverse complement strand
GGCCTTCCTTTGTGATAAGCGAATTCAGCGCCATGTGCTGGGATTTAAAAGGCGCGACGCGGTATCCATCCTGGTGGAAAATCCGGCACAGACCGGCTGCCACCACACTTTTGCCAACATTCGACATCGTGCCCTGAATCATAATCGCTTTCGCCATCTGCTGCCGTCCCCTTTCTAAAAGCGAAACGATACCATCGCTTCCAGCAACGCTTTGTTTTCTGCCTGGCTTCTCACGCAAACGCGAAAATAAGCCAGCCCGTCTCCCGTACGCTCCAGGCCTGGAAAATTGCTGCAGTCCCGAATCAGAAATCCCCGCTTCAGGCAATCCTCGGCCAGATTTTCCGGCCCCCGAAGAAGCAGAAAATTTGTGTTCGACGGAAATACTTCATATCCGGCCTCACGAAGCGCCGCCGCCATCTGCTCCCGGCTCTCTGCCACCTGCCGCGCACTCTCCCTGGCAAACGGACGCTCATGGGTCGCCGCGGCCGCGGCCTCCTGCGCCACCAGAGACACATTCCACGGCTGCAGCAGCCGCCTCATCCCCTCCAGAAGCTGTCGGTCGCTGCATAATCCATAGCCAAACCGGATCCCCGGAAGCGCATATATTTTCGTAAAAGAGCGAATCACGAATACGTTTGGCACTTCAGGCACGATACCGGCGCCCGAAAACGTCCTCGTCCGATCCTCTTCACTCAGGAAATCAAAAAAACTCTCATCCAGCACCAGAAGAATCCGGTTTTTCACGCACAATTCAATCAGTGCGCGCAAAATTGCCGTCTCGATCACCCGGCCAGTCGGATTATTGGGGCTGCCAAGGATCATCATTGTCCGCGTATCCGCGCGGGCAGCTCCGTCTTTCCCCAAAGCCGGCACCTGCTGTCGTGTCTCTGTGCCAGAAACAGGCAGCCGATCTGTATTTTCCAGGAACCGGACCACTGCCTTCAGAAAATCCTCCCCCAGAACAAACTGCTGCTCCGCTTTCATCTCATAGCGGCAGATCGCACATCCAAACGCGTCTAACGCCTGCTCATATTCATAAAAGGAAGGGACTGCCAGAAGCGCCCGCTGCGGCAAATAGGCGCCCGCAAGCGCAAACATCAGTTCCGCAGCCCCGTTTCCGCAGATAATGTGTCCGGACTGAAGCTCTGTCGTGTGGCAGCCATCATTTTCGTAATCCGCAAGCGCCCTCCGCAGCGAACGGCAGTCCGGATCCGGATAATGGACAGACCTGTCCACTGCGCGGATCGCCGCCTCGCGCACCAAAGCGGGCATCCCGCGAAAATTAACATTTGCAGAAAAATCTCTGACACCGCTGTGTGTGTAGACGTCTCCGCCATGCTTATGTGCCATAAATCCACATCTTCTCCTGAAATCTGCCCATTGCTGCTTCCCGGTTACAGGTCACACCGGAACAGCCCTGGAAGTATCTGTTTGCCCACTGGGGTCGATTATAACGTATTTCCCGTAAAAAAGCTACCTATTTCGCATCTTATCTTTCGTACGGCCCATCCGATGTGATCGTTCGCACGCTGCTGTCACTCATATCTGCTTCTGAATTCCGTGCTGTCAAAGAGTGTTTCGATCCGCCGGCGCGTCTCTTTCACCAGCCGATGATCCTCCCCGGAGGCATTGATTCCGATCACCACGGTTCCATCCTCTACAATAGAAGGAAACTGAAAGTCACAGCATTTCGCGTCCGAGCAGACATTCACCGGAATCCCCCGCGCCTGGCAGAGCGTACCGATGCGGGCATTCAATTGCGCATCACTGGTGGCCGCAAGCACAAAATCTTTTTGATTTAAATCCGCTTCCACAAAGCCTCTCTCAAGAACGGTAATCCTGGTACCGGCGATCTCCACCGTCCCTGCGTCTGTCTCACTCTCCCGTGTTTCCTGCCCGTTTCTGCCGATTCTTTGTCCAAATTCCGCCGGAATCTGCAGCGCCACAACCGTCACATGTCCGGCGAAGCCGCACAGGGCGCGAATTCTTCGGGAAGCAATTTTTCCCGCGCCAATGACAAGAATTTCTTTCTGCGACAAATCCAGGAACAAAGGAAAATACATGTTTCCTCCTCCTTCTATCCTTCCTGCTGCCCTGCGCCTTCCTCCAGGTACTGGCTTTTATAGCAAAACTCCTGCCATAAGCAGCAAAACTACAATCTTAAGCAGCCCCAAAACAGCCAGAGACAGCACGGATGCCGCCACCATCAGCCGGTTTACCCTCACAATGTCCTCCCGCTCAATGGGGCGGTCGTCATCCCCGATCAACGGCTTTTTATACAGCTTTCCAAAATAATACGCGTCGCCGGCGAGCTGCACATGCAGCGCCCCGGCCGCCGCGGATTCGGTCTGCGCGGAATTCGGACTGGCGTGGTTTCTGCGGTCACGCCGCCAGATTTTCCACGCATTTTTCCCATCCAGCCCTACCAGCGGCGCTGCGGCAATCAGCAGCAGGGCTGCCAGCCTGGCCGGGATATAGTTCACCACATCATCCAGTCTGGCCGCAAACCGGCCAAAATACAGGTATTTCTCATTTTTATAGCCGACCATGGAATCCATCGTATTGATGCTTTTATAAAAAAAGCCCAGAACGCCGCCGCCGATCATCATATAGAGCATCGGCGCGAAGACGCCGTCTGAAAAGTTTTCCGCCACCGTCTCGACCGTGGCTTTCACGACGCCGGTTTCCGAGAGAGCCTGCGTATCGCGGCCGACAATCCGCGCCACTGTGTTCCGCCCTGCTTCAAGACCATCTGTCTCCAGCGCGCGTTTCACATTCATACTCTCTTTTTTCAGCGATTTTACCGCCAGCAGGAAAAAGCACAGCACAGCTTCCGCGGCCACACCCAGCCAGACATTCATCCGATAACAGAAAAAGAGCAGCAGCGCCGGGATTCCTGTCGAAATTCCAATGACCAGAATCGCCATCCACACGCCGCCCGCCAGCTCTCTGCGATGGGAGGCCGTCTCCGAAGAGCTCCCCGCATCCTGCTTCCCTGCACACAGCGGGCGAATCCATTTTTCCAGCTTCGCGATCAGATTGCCAATCAGGCAGATCGGGTGCAGCGGGGTCGACGGGTCTCCGAAAATCAGATCCAGCACAAAGCCGATCAAAACCGCAATCAACGATCCAGTCAGATAAACAAACATATCCTTCCTCCTGCCTTTTTTCCGCCGCTCATTTCAGCCGCATCCCCAGTCCGCAGATCACACGCACGACCTCATCGGCTTTGGCGGCCAGGCCCGTACAGATTCGTCCAACCGCCTCCCGCCAGAGACGATCCTCCTTTTCCATCGGCACAATTCCATATCCCAGCTCATTGGAAACAATGGTCAGCGCCGGGTTCACCTGAAACAGCCAGGCGGAAAACTCCTGCGCCTGCTCCTCCAGCAGCGTGAGATCCTCTGTGCAAAATCGGAAAATCTGCGTTCCACCATCTGCGCCCATTTCCGGTTCGGCCAGAATCATCCGTTTCACATATTCATGGAAATGGTGAATGCCGCAGCAGTCTGCAATCTCCATCCACCCACAGCTCCGGCCGTCGATCCATCCTTCTTCAATTCCATATGTTTTTTTCGCGTATTCAAGCTTGCCCTGATACGCGCCGCCAATAATCAGCCGCATAGATTCCTGCTTTCCCAGCCTTACCGGTTACCTCCCGGCCACGCTGACATTTTTCAGCAAAATTGCCTTCGGCCCGCGAAATTTCGAGCTGTCCTGTGTCTCTTTTGAAAAAACAAAGCATTTCTGCGCGTCAAAAATACTGCCATTGATGGAGCCGCCGGTCACCGGTGTAACCGTCTCTCCGTCATTCAGATAAGCGAGGCGGATTTCCCCGCCAAAATGACCGCTCCACTCGTCCATCTGGAAATCCGAAAAATTGACGACATAGAGTCCTGGCTGTTTCTTCATTTCCTCAAAAGCTGTCGTTCCCGGCGCACACGAGAGCTTGCGATACCAGCCAGTTGCCGGGACATTCAGATAATGCGCATAGCGCACATTGGCCTGGATATTCTCAAAAATGTCCTTTGAGATACAGGACAGCTCCTTCATTGGAACCCCATCATCACTGAACGGAACCACCGGCACATACTCCAGGCAAAGCAGCTCACCGGTCACCTCTTCCGGCTTTCCCTGCACAAAGTCGCCCACCTTATAGTCCGAATAATGCTGATAGATGCTGTCCCCGCCGCCACGCGCCCGATAAAAATCAAAAATGGTCGCCGCGTATTCATCTGAAAGGAGCACATCATACGTACCGGTCGCCGGCGCTGCCTGCGCCACTGCACGGTCTTCCGTCATTGTCAGGGTCTGGCGTACCAGATCGGTCAGGGCATCCGTATTGAGGTCCTCGTAAGAGAAGCTCTCAAATGTTTCCACATCCTGCGGCTCCCTGCACTGCGCCACCAGCTCGCCGCTCACACGGTACTTGACATAGCCGACATCCACACCCCTGGAATTGCAGATTCGGACGTCCTTTTTCTCCACAAACAGCTCCGCAGAATTCAGAAAACTCTTTTCCCGGTCATCTGCCGCAAACAGCGCTTTCGTCATCGCCCCTGCGGCTTCTTCCGCTGACATCTGCGCCAGAGCGCTCTCCACCAGCACAGTCTCCTCTCTGGTACCGGCGTAAAGCTCATAATGTGGATTCGCCACAAAACCGGCGGCCAGATACGCCCTCCGGCATTTTTCCGAAATCTCCTCCTTCGTGGCGGATGGTTCCACCACGAAGGAGGATTCCCCTCTGCAAAGCTGCCCATCCTTCTCAAAATCCCGGAAGACGGTGACCTGACAGGTGCGCACATTTTCTGCCCGTCTCATATCCAGATTCTTTTTGATAAAAAACAGCTCCGCCGTCTCTTTCTGAACATCCAGCAGCTGGTAATCCCCAATTTGCTGTTCCTCTAACACACTTACTATTTCCTCTGTCATATAAATCTCCTTATCGCCCCTGATTCCCCACGTCGGACTGCTTTCCTGTCTTTCCGATTATAAGGCGGTATCCCGCCATGCCCATACTGCGCTCCGCAAAAGACAGTCCGCTTTCCCGTCATTTGTCCTTATCCCAGACGAATCCGCGCCTTGATATACGGGCCGCCGTCAGAGACCTTGACCCACTCCTTGTAGCCCTTTCCGCAATAGCCCGACCCACACAGCTTCACTTCATCAGACATCATGGTAATCGACTTCAGCAGATCCGGAACATAGCCGGTGAGCACCACCGGGGAATAGATCTTCCCGGTCAGCTTTCCGTCTTTGATCTCGCGCGCGATATTCACCATCATCTGGATGCCCCAGTTTTTCGGATCCTCCATGCCGCTTGCCGCATCGTCCAGCAAAAAGCCATAATCAATGGAGGCAATCATATCCTCCACCTTATCCTGCCCCGCCTCAAACCAGGTGTTTGTCATACGCGTATAGGCTTTGCGCATATAGCTCTCGCGTCTGCCGTTTCCCGTCGGCTGTGTGCCAAGGTGCATCGCTGACTGTGCGTCTGAGATGCCCGTCTGCAAAATGCCGTCCCGGATGATTACCGTATCCGTTGAGAGGACCCCTTCATCGTCAAAGAAGTAGCTGGCTGTCTCCGGTATGCCGCCTAAGGAAGCGCCGTCGTGCATCGTCAGCATCGGCGCCGCCACATACTCGCCCACGCAGGATCTGGCAAGAGCTCTGTCCTTTACAAACATATCCATCTCCACGCCATGGCCAAACGCCTCATGCGCAATCATCCCCGTCACCGGCGGCGTACAGATACAGTCGTATTCACCCGGAATCATCGGCTCTGCGTCCAGAAGGTCAATCGCGTTTTTGCCGACTCTGGCAATGCCCTCTTCCATCTTCTCCATCAGTTCAACGCCGCCCAGGTTCGAAAAGCCTTCATAGCTGTACTTCACCTGACTGTCCTTTTGCACCACAATCTGCACCGCACCATTCGTCCACATCACATTCTGCTCCATATCGCGGTGAGGAGACAAAAACAGCTTCGAATACTTCTGGTAATTCAGGCCTGCGGCACAGTTCATTACGCGCTCATCATAGGCCATGCACTGCTCCTTCAGCGCAGTCAGACGGCGCAGAATCTCCTCATCGCCAAGCTCCTCCGCCCCCGTCTCATATTCCGTACTCTCCGCGAACACGCAGGGTTCATCGGCCAGCATCCGATATTGACTGAAGGACTCCACGCCTTCACATTCGCGCAGCGCAACCACACGCTGCAGATGAGCCACGATGTCATCCAGCTTCTCTTCCGAAATCTCATTAAACGAATATTCCCCGTAAGCCGCCCCGTCATAGGCCTTGACCACAAAGCCGCGATTTGTAAGGAGATTGTCCTCCCCCATGGCAGTCACCATCGAAGATACCTGATAGCGAACTGCCTGGCAATCTACCACAAGAATCGACGCATAGGGATACACATCCAGTACCCGGCCGAGCAGTTCCTTCAGCAGGGGTTTCACATTCTGTAAATACTGGCTTGCTTCTGTTTTTTTCATTGCTTCATTCCTTTCTGAAGGTTCTCAATAAAACAACTCTGCATTCATTATACACAAAAGCGAATTCTTTGCAATAGAGAAAAAGGGGGCGCGACCTGTAACCATTTTACTGGTATTTTACATAATATTTTGGAAAATGACTTGCATCTTGCGGATTCTTTTGCTAGAATAGACAGAGAAAAATTTGGAAAGGCAGGTGAACAGAATGGATAATTGTGACGGTCGAGGTCGAAGTACCGGCACAGGATGGAAATATCGCTCTGATCTGTTCTGTTCCTTTCAGTCTGAGCATATCTGATTTCTATCCTGTACCCAGACAGATTACCGTTTACATTTCTTGAAGAATTCCCATTCTTCATTCTTTTTTGTTGTCTTTTGGTAACCGTTCAGAACAGTACCTCACACTTGTCAGGAAGGTACCGAACAGTTACATTTATGCACCCGGCATACAAAACGAGTGCCGCACGACCGAACGTCTATCCGGGAGGTGTGCGGTCTGTGGTGTTGTGCCCGTGTCGGATTGAAAGGAGGAATCTGCTATGGAGCCAAAAGTACAGGATTATAAATCAGAAATCATTGCCATTATCAGAAGTGATATCTCGCCCGGACTGCTGCGCGGCAAACTCGGCGATTACCATGAGAACGACCTGGCGGAGGCCCTCTCTGACCTCTCCTCCGTCGAGCAGAAGAAGCTCTTCCGCATTCTGAGCCAGGACCTGCTCTCCGATATTTTCGAACATACCGACGAGGATGAGACCATCCGCTATCTCGATGAGATGGAAATAAAAAAGGCAGCCGGCATTTTATCAAAGATGGAGACCGACACCGTCGTCGAGATTCTGAAAGCACTCTCCCGTGAAAAACGGCAGCTGCTTGTCGGGCTGATGGATGAGGAAGCGCGAAATGATATCTCGATCATTTCCGTATTCGACGAAGATGAGATCGGCAGCTGTATGACGACCAATTATATCAGCTTCCGCGAGAACCTGACCATCAAGGAAGCCATGAGCTCCCTGATCGAGCAGGCGGAGAAAAATGACAATATCACGACGCTCTTTACCGTGGCGGAGGACGGCACCTTCTATGGCGCGATCGACCTGAAGGACCTGATCATCGCCCGCCGAGACACACCCCTGGAAGAGCTGATTGCAACCTCTTACCCATATGTATACGGGCACACTACCATTGATGACTGTATTGAGAAACTGAAAGACTACTCCGAGGATTCGATTCCTGTCCTCAGCGACGACAATCAGCTGCTGGGGGTCATCACCTCCCAGAATATTGTCGAGCTGGTCGATACCGAGATGGGCGAAGATTACGCCAAGCTGGCTGGTCTGTCCGCAGAGGAGGATCTGAACGAGCCTCTGAAGGACAGCATGCGCAAACGTCTGCCCTGGCTTTCCGTTCTTCTTGTGCTCGGCATGCTGGTCTCCTCGGTGGTAGGCGCATTCGAAGCAGTCGTAAGCCAGCTGACGATTATCATGGCCTTCCAGTCTCTGATTCTGGACATGGCCGGCAACGTCGGCACACAGTCCCTGGCAGTCACGATCCGGGTACTGATGGACGAAAACCTCAGCGGCCGCCAGAAGCTGTCGCTTGTGAAAAAAGAGATGAGTGTAGGACTCTGCAACGGCCTTCTGCTGGGAAGTGTATCCGTCCTCATCGTCGGACTCTACATTTTCCTGTTTAAGGGGACAGCGGCCGGATTCGCATTTGCCGTATCCTTCTGTGTCGGTATTTCCCTGATGGTCGCCATGCTGATCTCCGGAATGGTCGGCACCTGCATCCCTCTGTTTTTCAACAAAATCCACGTCGACCCGGCTGTCGCGTCCGGTCCGCTGATCACTACCATGAACGACCTGGTCGCCGTGATTACCTACTACGGGCTGAGCTGGATTTTGCTGATCCAGGTGATGCATCTCGGGTGAACCTGTCAGAAAAGGGAGCATTTGGCTCCCTTTTCTGATATGCGCAGTCACAAATATTTTTTCAGCACGCGGATCATCTCTCTCACATCCAGCGGTTTGGCAATATGATCATTCATACCGCAATCCAGGCATTCCTGCACATCACTGGAAAACGCATTGGCTGTCATCGCCAGAATCGGCACCGTGCGGTCCGTACGGGCAAGCGCGCGTATTTGCCTTGTGGCTTCATATCCGTTCAGAACAGGCATCTGAATATCCATCAGAATGATATCGTAAAACCCGTTGGCAGACTGCTCGAACATGTCCACACACTCCCGGCCGTTTTCAGCACGGAAGACCTCGAACCCGAGCGATTTTAATATTTCTTCCGCCACTTCCCAGTTGATATCAATGTCTTCCGCTACCAGAGTCCGCTTCCCCGAAAAGGCTTCCGGTTCCTTCTCCTCCCCGTCTGTCTCATTCACAAGATCGTCCGCATACCGGGAAAGTGTCTCATACAGCGTGGATTTAAACAAGGGCTTTGAAATAAATCCGCTGATCTGATCGGAATGGACCTCTTCCTCAATATCACTCCAGTCATAAGCAGAGATCAGGAAAAGGGGAATCTCGCTGCCAATCCGGGAGCGGATTTCGCGGATGGTCTGCACTCCGTCCATGCCAGGCATCTTCCAGTCAATCAGAGCAAACTGATAATCCTCTTTTTTCCCGTGCCGCGCCTCAATCCTGCGAACCGCCTCCTGCCCATCCAGCGTCCATTCCGCATCCACTCCAAGCTCAGCCAGATTCTCTGAGGCACTGGTGCAGAGTGCTTTGTTGTCATCCACCACCAGAATTTTCCATGGCGGCAGCTTCATTTCCATCTTCTGATCGCTCTCTTCAAAATCCAGAATCACATGGAAACGGCTGCCGCAGCCCGGTGCGCTTTCGAGCTCGATCGTACCGCCAAACTGATCCACGATGGCCTTTGTAATCGCCATCCCCAGGCCGGTGCCTTCTGCCTTTTGGGCTCTGTCTGAATTTTCCCGGGAAAACGTGTCATAGATGGTTTTCTGAAATTCCTCAGACATCCCGATCCCGGTATCTTCTACGATAAAATGGGTCCGCACGTCATGCCCGCCTGACCGTTCTGTCTCTGTCTGCCCGTCCGTGCCTGCCTGCGCCGCCGCAGAAGAATCGCTGCACGATGGATGGCTCCTGGCCGGTAAGGCTTCCTGAAAGACATAGACGTCAATTCTGCCTCCCTCTGGCGTAAACTTCATCGCGTTAGAAAGCAGGTTCAGCAGGACCTGACTCAGACGGGTTCCATCGCAGATCAGACCTTCGGAGAGAATCGACCGGATGTAAATATCAAATTTCTGATTTTTCGCCAGGATCTGCGGCTGCACAATATTTACAATATCATCCATCAGCTCACGCAGGGAAACAGGCACCATGCGCATCGCCATCTTGCCGCTCTCAATTTTTGACATATCCAGTATATCATTAATCAATCCCAGCAGATGCCTGCCGGACAGCCTGATTTTTTGCAGACAGTCTTCCACTTTCATGGAATCCTGTGGATTTCTGAGAGCAATCTCCGTCATGCCCATAATCGCGTTCATCGGCGTCCGGATATCGTGGCTCATACTCGAAAGGAAATCACTCTTTGCCTTATTGGCGTGTATCGCTTCCTTCCGCGCCGCTTCCAGGTCCCGCACATAATGCTGTGTCAGTCTGTAATACTGGAAAAATACAAAGATCATACATGCGAGAATAATGGCAAGGGAACCCACGATTGCCAGAATCCTCAGCTGATCCAGGCTGAACATCGTCTGCTTAATCACGCCCTCCGGCATCACTGTCACCAGATACCAGGTAGGCTTGATCGAAATCGGCGTACAATAAATATAGCGTTCTTCCCCATTGACAGAAATCGTCGTGCCATAATCCTCCCTGCTCTCCATGGCGGCGCGCAGCTCCGCCTCATAGACGTCGCTCGTCTTACCGTTTAATGTCTCAAATTCCTCTTCTATCCGTTCAAAATAATTCTCGTCATCGGAAGCGTCCGCGTTCCTTATGACAAAATCTCCATCCATATCAATGATATGGGAATACGCATCCGCGTCATCGGTATAGAGATAGAGCGCTTTATTCATATCCTCCATCGGAATGCCTGCCAGCAGTGCAACGCTTTTTTCCCCGTCTCCCAGCTCATACGCAGCGGCCCTTCCAAAAAGAAAGAGCATCTCCCCGCTGCTGTTTATTCCGCGTTTGATGACACAGTCATAGGAATCAAGGAGAGTCTGTACATCATCCTCTCCCTCAAATACCATCTCCTCACCATAGACCGTCACCAGCTGCCCGTCTTCCCCATAAAGTCCCAGCCAGGTGAAGCTTCTGGATTCCGCCATTTCGGCAAGCTCCTCCAGCGCCTGTGCACTGTCCTCCGCCATCTCAAGCGGCGCCGAACGGAGCATGGAGTCTACCTGATCCAGCCGCAGCGCCACAATTGTCTGAAACTTCTGCTGAATCTGTTCATTAATCTCTGACACATAAATCTGCCGGATACCTGTAATGGATTCCCTGGTCTTTCCCGTCATAAATGCCGCTAAAAAGGCAAACACAATGACACAGATCAGCAGCACCGCACCAAAGCTCCATATCAGCAGCCGTCTTGTTCTTTTTTCCATAGCCAGTCGCTCCGTTTTTCCATCAGACACTGCCATCCGCTGTCATGCTATTTGACCACGGCACAGTTATCCTTCTTCCTGCTTTTCCTGATACAGCTCCAGTATTCTGTCCTCAGACTGCCGGAAGGCCTCCAGCACCTTCGGGTTAAACGCGCCGCATTCGCCGTTAAAAATCATCTGCACGGCCACCTCATGGCTGTAAGCCCTTTTATAGACACGATCCGAGGTAAGGGCGTCGTAGACATCCGCCACCGCCGCTACCTGCGACCAGATCGAAACCTCATCCCCCGCCAGTCCGTCCGGATATCCCCTGCCGTCCCATCGTTCATGGTGATGCCTGCAGATGTCATAGCTGTAAATATACGTTCCTTCATCCAGCAGATCCGGGATTTTCTGAAGGATTTCACAGCCCCTGATGGTATGTCCCTTCATAATCGCAAATTCTTCCGCCGTAAGCGGACCCGGTTTGTTGAGAATCTGATCCGGTATGGAAATTTTCCCCACATCATGAAGCACGGCGGACATCCCGATCTTGTCAATCTCAGCAGCCGGAAGATGATATTCCGGATATCGCTCACTGGCCTCCTGCATCAGCAGCCACGTCAATGTGCTCATTCTCCGGACATGCTCTCCAGACTCACAGTCCCGGAACTCAACCAGCGCAGCCAGCGTCGCAATCACCGACCGGTTCACCTTCTCCAGGCGCGTTACCTGCTCCGCTACGATACTCTCAAGCTCATTCTGGTAGCTGTACAGATCGATGATATTTTTAATCCTGTGTTTGATAAAATGACCATAAAATGGTTTGCTGATAATGTCAACCACGCCGAGATGATAGGCCTCCAGAAGCAGATCCCTGCTCTCCGATGCCGTAATCAGAAACACCGGAACGGTCCGGATTCTGCCGGTCACATTCATATTCTTCAGGACCCCCAGGCCGTCAATCCCGGGCATCAGAAGATCCAGCAGCACAGCTGAGATTTCTTCATTCCGATTAATAATGGCAAGCGCCTCTTCGCCGCCTGCCGCTTCCAGAATATCATATTCATCCTTAAAAATCTCCGCCAGAACCGCACGATTAATCTCCACATCATCCACAATCAATATTGTTTTCTTTTCCATATCCCCGCTTTATTTTCTCCTTGTATACTGCAAACAGGTACGCAAAAGAGGAAAAGCCGCCTCTGCTCCATCTATTCCTGCCCGTGTCTCCTGATACATGCCACGATTTTCTCCTGCACAGGCAAAATCGCCCGGATTTCCTCCTTTGCGCGGCAAATCTCTCCGGCACGCAGCAAATCCACAATCTCCGTATAGGCCTCATATAACGGCCGGATCGATAAATTTCCGGCGGCACCCTTTAAGGCATGGATGCTCTGGATGGCCTTCGCGCAATCGTCCTCCTTAAAATCAGGACTGACCGGTGTCTTCTGAAGCATATCGGCAAATTTCACCAGCATCCGCTCATAGAGAGCAACATTGCCCATCAGGCGCTCCTTCCCTTCCTCTACATCCACGCCGAGCATTTTCATTTCTTCCAGAAATTTCATAAAACAAGCCCTTTCCTTCCACCGGAGATTCCGGTTCAAAACCTGTAAAGATTATAGCATAAAGTCTGAAAAAGGAAAGCAGAAAAGAGTTCACAGACGCATTCCTCGCTTTTAAACAATTTGAGTAACAGTTCAGAACAGCATCGAAATGAAAAGACAGACTGTGCAGGTTTACCTGCTAAAGGCTGTATTTTCATTTCGGGATGGGCGGGCGCTG
>JAJQGP010000091.1 GCA_021200475.1 Lachnospiraceae bacterium | reverse complement strand
GTCCTGAGCGCCATCTCACGCTGCTCCTCCAGCTCGTCATAACGGCACTGCTGCTCCGTCTGGGCCTCTGTCGCATGGTAATACCCAAGCTGGCAGCGTGCAGCCGCCTCATCCATCAGATCGATTGCCTTGTCCGGCAGATAACGGTCATTGATATAACGCTTGGAAAGCTTCGCGGCAGCTACCAGGGCCTCATCTGTAATCCGAACGCCGTGATGCTGCTCATACTGCCCCCGCAGGCCTTTCAAAATCTCCACCGTTTCTTCTTCCGATGGTTCTTCCACCATCACCGGCTGAAAACGCCGCTCAAGAGCCGCATCTTTTTCAATGTACTTGCGGTACTCATCAATCGTCGTCGCGCCAATCAGCTGCAGCTCACCGCGTGAAAGAGCCGGTTTTAAAATATTGGAAGCATCAAGCGCGCCTTCCGCACCTCCCGCACCGATAA
Organism: Lachnospiraceae bacterium; assembly: GCA_021200475.1. Lineage (GTDB taxonomy): Bacteria > Bacillota > Clostridia > Lachnospirales > Lachnospiraceae > Choladousia. The sequence goes on along the minus strand of JAJQGP010000091.1, from coordinate 2,121 downwards.
TGGTGTGCAGCTCATCCACAAAAAGCAAAACATCGCCGCTGGCTATCACTTCATTGATGATACGCTTGATGCGTTCCTCAAATTCGCCCCGGTATTTACTCCCCGCTACCATACCAGCCATATCCAGTGTGACCACACGCTTCCCCTGCATCGGCTCCGGAACCTGTCCATTCACGATTCTCTGCGCCAGGCCTTCTACAATCGCCGTCTTTCCTACTCCGGGTTCCCCGATCAGACAGGGATTATTTTTCGTCCTGCGGCATAAAATCTGCATGATTCGCTCGGTTTCCTGTTCGCGTCCTACCGTAGCGTCCAGCTTATGCGCCTCCGCCAGATCGGTCAGATCCCGGCTATACTGATCCAGCATCGGAGTCGTGCTTCCACTTGACCCCTCCGCCCGAACCTGTCTGGCCAGCTCGCGGTATTTCTCCTCCGAGATACCTGTCACTTCGATGATGTCAGAAAAAAGCTTCTGAAGATTAATCCCCATTGTGTGAAGCAGGCGGGTCGCCACACACTCAATATCCTTCAGCATAGCCAGAAGAATATGCTCCGTCCCGATTTCGCGGCTGTCAAAAAAAGAAGCCAGCTGTGCGCTTTCTTCCAGAATGGATTCCGTCCGCGGAGTCAGGCCGGACGGCTCCTTCACTGCCGTATCCCCTTCCGGTGTAATCAGCTGATCAATCAAAGAGCGCAGCTTCTCTTCCTCCACGTGATTCTCCCGCAGAATCACTCCCGCTGCACCCTGCTGCTCCTTCAGCAGCCCGATCAGCATGTGTTCTGAACCGATATAACCATGACCGCAGCTTTTCGCGGCTTTCGCTGCCAATTGCTGCGCTTTAAGAGCACTTTCTGTATAATTTAACTGCATGAAATGTCCGCCGGGCAGGCATACCCGGCATTCCTTTCTATATAATAAATTTACAAAACAAAATCCTCCAGTGAGCCATCTGCCTTCTGACACTCACCCTATCCTTACAGACAGCGAATCACAGACAGCCTCTGCGTTCGTTCACCAGGCGCAGAATTTCTGCCACCACTTCCTCAATCGTCATCTCAGAGGAATCAATCCGCACTGCGTCTTCCGCCTGTCTCAACGGCGCCGTCTCGCGATGGGAATCCCGATAGTCCCGCTCACGGATGTCCTTTTCTATCTCTTCCAGACTACAGTTTTCCTCTTTCTGTGCCTGTTCCAGATAGCGGCGCCTTGCGCGCGTTTCCACACTGGCCGTCAGGAAAATCTTCAGATCTGCATCCGGCAGGATCATCGTACCGATATCCCGTCCATCCATCAGCACATTCTCCCGCCGGGCCAGCTCTCTCTGCAAATCAGTCAGCTTCGCGCGTACAGCCGGAATCGCGGACGAACGGCTTGTCATATCACTCACTCTCTCTGTGCGAATCAGAGAAGAAACGTCCTCTCCGTTCAAATAAACATGCTGTTCCCCGTCCATGTAGCAGATGCCGACCTCCGTCACATCCAGCGCCGCCGCAAGAGCTGCCTCATCCTCAATATCTGTACCTCTGCGGAGCAGTCCAAGCGCAATCGCCCGGTACATGGCCCCCGTATCTACATAAATAAAAGAAAGCTCCTGCGCCGCGCGCTTCGCGATCGTGCTTTTGCCCGCACCGGCAGGACCGTCAATAGCAATGTTAAAGCCCATAAAATATTCCTCCGCAAAAAGAAAAAACCAAACGCTTCGCGTTAGACGGATGCCGGGTAATGCCCCCTCCCTTCGGTCGGCGGCAGGTCGCATCCGTAATGATAAACGCTTCGCGTTAAACGGATGCTCCGGCGGCGTAACCCGTAGACCAGGCAATCTGAAGATTAAAACCCCCGGTCACAGCGTCCACATCCAGCACCTCTCCGGCAAAAAACAGACCTTTGACCTTTTTGGATTCCATGGTCGCCGGATTGATCTCTTTGACGCTGACACCGCCCCGCGTAATGATTGCTTCATTATAATCTCGAAGCCGCAGCAATGTCAATGGAAATTGTTTGGTAATCCGGATCAGATTTTTGCGTTCCTCCCGCGTGATTTCGTGAACCGGACGCTCCCCGGAAATACCGCTTTTCGAGACAATCACCGGAATCATTTTGGAGGGAAACAGCGTTCCGAG
>JAJQGP010000118.1 GCA_021200475.1 Lachnospiraceae bacterium | reverse complement strand
GGAGAGCGTTCGGTTCGCATCCGAGAGGTCGAGGGTTCGAATCCCTTCAGGTCCATGTGAAAAGGCTTTGATCATAAGAATGGTCAAAGCCTTTTTTGTCATGCACACGGCCGCGCAGGGAATAGTTCGGCTAATGCCAGACGCGGGTCTGTGATACCGCTTTGGACACATATGGATGACTTGTTTCTTATGATTTCCTTAATTCCGTTGACAGATGCCAGGTCTTATGCTATCGTCCAGGTGTACTAGTAAAGTTAGTACACCTGGAGGTGAAGCTATGATAGGGATTGACTTGCAGAATCGCCGTCCAATCTATGAACAGATTACGGAGCGATTTGAAACCCTGATTGTAAACGGTGTATTAGAGCCGGACAGTCAGATGCCTTCTGTGCGTTCCCTCGCGATGGAGCTCTCAATTAATCCAAATACGATACAAAAAGCCTACAGTATGCTGGAGCAGGAAGGATATATTTATCCCGTAAAAGGCCGGGGAAATTTTGTGTCGGGAAATGGGGCTTTAATGAAACAGAAAAAACAGGAGAGTGTGTTTCAAAGCCTGAATGAACTGGTGCTTAAGGGGAAAGAGCTGGACATTGCGTGTGAGGATTTTCTGGAAAAAGCCAGGGAGTATTATGAACAGGGGGAGGCGGAAGCATGATTCAGATTGAAAAGGTGATGAAGCGCTTTGGGGATATCACTGCGCTCAATGGTGTGGATGCCGAGATAGGCGAGAACTGTATTTTTGGTCTGGTAGGCACGAACGGAGCCGGGAAAAGCACGCTGCTGCGGGTGATTGCCGGTGTACTAAAGGCGGATGAAGGGCAGGTTAAGATTGACGAGCGTCCGGTGTGGGAGAATGTGCAGGCAAAGGAAAGGGTCTGCTTTATCCCGGATACGGCGATGTTTTTTCCAAATGCGTCCGCAGAGGTGATGCGGGATTATTACCGGATTGTTTATCCAATGTTTGACGCGGAACGGTTTGACGATCTGCTGGGGAAATTTGAGCTGGATCCGAAGCGAAAGCTTTCGACCTTCTCAAAGGGGATGAAAAAACAGGTATCGGTGCTGCTCGGAATCTGCGCGAATACCCAGTATCTGCTTTGTGATGAGACCTTTGACGGACTGGATCCGGTGATGCGCCAGACGGTCAAAAGCCTGTTTGCATCGGAAATCTTAAGCCGGAAGTTTACACCGGTGATTGCCTCGCACAGTCTGCGCGAGATTGAGGATATCTGCGACTATGTCGGGCTGCTGCACCGGGGCGGGATTCTGTTCGCAAAGGATCTTGATGAGATGAAGCTGGGGATCCATAAGATACAGTGTGTGATTCCGGACGCGGCGGAGGAAGAGGCACTGCTTCGGGAGCTTACCGTACTGCAAAAAGAGAAGCGGGGGTCGCTGCTCACGATTGTAGTGCGTGGAAGCTATGATGAGATTGACTGGAAGATTCAGGCGCGGCAGCCGCTGTTCTCAGAGATTCTGCCGCTGACGCTTGAGGAAATATTTATCAGTGAAACGGAGGTGGCGGGTTATGACATCAAAAATTTCGTTTTCTAAACTGGTACACGGGGAAATGCGGCAGATGAACTGGCTGACGGCGGTGCAGATGGTGGTTTTTGTTCTCTTTTTACCGTTTCGGGCCCTGATGTCGATGGCAATTCGTCAGAGTGAGCTGATGCGCGAAGGGGAGACGGCCTACAGTGCGGTGGAACAGTTCAGCCGGCATGTGGGTCTGGGGCATGTGGAGAATACCTGTCTGATTCTGTTCTGCGGAGCAGTGTGCGCTCTGACGACTTTTGCGTATCTGCACTCGCAGGTGAAGCAGGATTTCTATCACAGCCTGTCCCTGAAGCGGGAGGAGCTTTTTGGTGTAAAATATTTAAGCAGCGCGCTGACGTTTGTGGTTGCCTATCTGACCGGACAGGTGCTGACGATTCTGGTTGGTCTGTTTTATCAGGCACTGACCGGACAGATTGCATTCGAGATCGCGCTTGCGAGTGTGCAGGGCATTCTCTTTTATCTGTGCAGCTATTCGACAACGCTGACAGCGATGATGCTGGCCGGAAATTTCCTGACAACATTTCTGGCAATCGGGGCATTTGGAGCTTATCTGCCAATGCTGATGCTGCTGAAAGAATCATTGGAAAGCGTATTTTTGAATACAAAGGTGGAGAACCTCTTTTCCCGCGCCTCCCAGTTTCGGTTCACGTCTCCATGGGCATGGTGTCTGTATACCGGATCCCGCGCGGGGACTATAAATCATCTGACAGGGGCGGAAAAGCTGCCGACCGCGGGAGACCTCTGCCAGATCATCGCGATTACCGCGGTGCTGACGCTGGCGGCGCTGGCGCTTTACCGTGTGCGGAAAACGGAGGCCGCAGGCTCTGCGCTTGCGTTTCCCATCCTCGAGCCGGTCATTAAGGTAATGGTCACGGTTCCGGTTTCCCTGGTAGCTGGTCTGATCGCTTATGAACTGACGCAGGCAGTGTTTTTTGAGGTAATGTTTATCCTGCTGTTTGGTGCTCTTGCCTGTGTGATCATCGAGTTTATTTACCGGATGGATATTCGTCAGGTGCTTGCCCATAAATGGCAGTTTGCGGTTTCTATTATTATCGGCTGCGCGATTTTCTTTGTCTATCGCTACGATCTGATGGGATATAATACCTATCTTCCAGCAATGGATGAGATCGCGGCAATGTCCGTCTCCTCGCCGGATTTTTCTTCCTATATAGCATATGGCGATAATGGGGAAATTGTGTATTCCACGTCTTATCGGGAGCGCCTCGATCAGGTCGAATGGGAAGAGTTTGACGGAATCTATGAGCTGGCTGAGGGCGGGGTGGAAAACGTAAAAGAATATGGCCTTTCAGACGCCATCTATGACCAGAATGTGAATGGCGTATATATCAAATATCACCTTAAGAGCGGGAAAGAGGTATATCGGTACTATCAGATCGACAGGGAGCTTTACTGTGAAGTGATGAATGAGCTGTTTCAGGATGAGGACTTCAAAGAACCGTATTTTCCAATTTGTACATGGGATGAGGAAAACCTGAACAGGATTTCAGGAATCTGGGTCTATCTGTATGGATATAGTAAAGAAACACTGCTCGTGACGGATAAAGATACTGTGAATGACGCCAGAACGGAAGAAGACCTGGAGGCAGAAAGTGAATTCGCAGATGAGAGTGAGGCAGAAGAACTTTCAGATACAACAGAGGACGTGGATGAGGAAGGGTGGTATTATGTGGAGTCTTACAGTGTGCTTGACATTACCGTGCCTTTATCCAGACTTTCGGAGCTGGTGGAAGCGTACCGGGAGGATTTGAAGGAGGTTTCGTTCGAAGATATCTATTACAGCGATGATAACAGTTATATTTATTTTTATCTGGACAGTACCTATCAGAGCGATGATTATCCGGTTAATGCGAAGTTTACCAATACCATGGCGCTGCTGCGGGAGATTTATCAGGAGCAGCAGGGGTGAGAGAGCAAAGACTGCCAGGAAAAAGAAACAGGAACGAAGAGAAGGCGCACAGGCGTCTTCTTTTTCGTGCGTGCAAAACAGAAGCTTTGTAACGGCCGGAATTCTTTCGAGTGTGTCAGGCAGTGCATGGAAATGCAATGTCGGAGGTTGACAGTGTTTACTGAAAATGGTAACATATGGATTGCGTTGGCAGAAAGAAGAAAACAGGTGTGAACGCCAGGGAGAGAAAAACATGTGGAAATTACTGAAATATCTGAAGGAATACCGAAAGGAATCCATCTGTGCGCCGCTGTTCAAGCTGCTGGAGGCGTCGTTTGAACTTCTGGTTCCGCTGGTAATGGCCTGGATTATTGATGTAGGAATCAAAAATCAGGACACGGCGTACATTCTGCGTATGTGTCTGCTGATGGTAGCACTGGGCGTGATCGGGCTGGCCTGCTCGGTTACGGCACAGTATTTTTCCGCAAAGGCGGCGGTTGGATTTTCCACGAAGCTGCGGGAGGTGCTCTTTGCACATATTCAGGCGCTCTCGTTTACGGAGATGGATGACATCGGCACATCCACGCTGATTACCAGGATGACGAGCGATATCAATCAGGTGCAGTCCGGTGTGAATTTGTTTCTGCGCCTGTTCATGCGTTCTCCGTTTATTGTGTTTGGCGCGATGATTATGGCATTCACCATCGACGCGAAGGCGGCGCTGGTGTTTGTGGTTGTGATCCCGGTGCTCTGTGTGATTGTGTTTGGCATTATGCTGATCAGTATTCCGATGTACCGGCGGGTACAGGAGCGGCTGGACAGGGTTGTGCGTCTGACGCGGGAGAATCTCCTCGGCGTGCGTGTGATCCGCGCCTTTTGCCGGGAACCGCAGGAAATCCGGGATTTTGATGAAAAAAATGACGCGCTGGTTAAGGTGCAGCTTTTATCCGGTCGTATTTCCGCACTGATGAATCCGATGACCTATGTGGTGGTCAATGTCGGGCTGATTGCGCTGCTTTACGTCGGTGCATCGCGCGTGGACGCCGGGATTATTACGCAGGGAAGCGTGGTCGCGCTGGTCAATTATATGTCGCAGATTCTGGTGGAGCTGGTCAAGCTGGCGAACCTGATTATTACCGTGACGAAAGCGATTGCCTGCGGCAACCGGATTCAGGCGGTGCTGGAGGTACCGGTGGGGATGGAGTCTGCCCTGGATGCTTCTTCTTTAAAAGAGCAATTGGATGAAATCCACGCAGAATCCCGTTCGGAAGCTGCCGCGGTTTCCTTCGATCATGTGGTGTTCCGCTATCGCGGCGCCGGGGCTGATGCTCTGGATGATCTGACCTTTATCGCGAAGCGCGGAGAGACGATCGGCATCATCGGCGGTACAGGTTCCGGAAAAACCTCGCTGGTCAGCCTGATTCCCCGTTTTTATGATGTGAGTGCGGGCTGTGTGCGGGTCAATGGACAGGATGTCCGGGAGTATGCGCCGGATGAGCTGCGGCGGAAGGTCGGCATTGTGATGCAAAAACCGGTTCTCTTTAAGGGAACGATCCGCAGCAACCTGCTCTGGGGCAATGAAGACGCGACGGATGAGGATCTGATCGAGGCGATCCGGGCGGCGCAGGCGGAGGATGTGCTGCGCGCGCATGGAAAGGAAGCCGGTCATACAGCCGGGCAGAAGGGCGCGTCAGTGACGGAGGAAGAACAGCTGAGGGAAAGCCTCGACGCTCCCGTGGAGCAGGAGGGGCGCAACTTCTCCGGCGGGCAAAAGCAGCGGCTGACCATTGCCCGCGCGCTTGTGCGCCATCCGGAAATTCTGATTCTGGACGACAGCGCGTCTGCGCTGGATTTTGCAACGGATGCGCGGCTGCGTGCCGCAATCCGGGATCTGAATCGCAAAACATCTGCAGAAAAAACCGGCCCTGACAGTGGTCTGGCTGTTTCAGAAAAAGGGGCTGATACAGCCGGCAGCATGACGGTTTTTATTGTATCCCAGCGTACTTCTTCCATCGCGCATGCGGATAAGATTATCGTGCTGGAGGATGGGCGCGTGGCAGGGATTGGTACGCATAAGGACCTTCTGGAGACCTGTGCGGTTTACCGGGAAACGCACTATTCGCAGTTCCCGAAAGCGGAGGAGGACGGCAAGCCGGAAAGGGAAAAGACTGCCCCTGTTTCCGGAGTGGGGCGCATATCCGGGCGGGAACCGGAGCAGAGTACCGGAAGCTGTGGGAAGGAGGTGCTCGCATGAAAAAGAAGAGCGGACAAAAAGAGATTCTGATGCGGGTCCTTACGTGCATCCGGCCGCACGCGGGGCTGGTGCTGCTTTCTCTTGCCATGGCGGTGCTTTCGGTGGTACTGACTCTCTATCTGCCGGTACTGACCGGTCAGATTGTCGATGATGTGATCGGTCCGGGCGAGGTGGATTTTGCGGCGATTTTTGCTATTATGCGCAAAATGGCTGCCGCGATTCTGGTCACGGCGCTTGCTCAGTGGCTGATGAATCTTTTTAACAACCGGATTGTCTATCACGTGTCGAGTGAGGTGCGCGAACAGGCATTTCGCAAGATTGAGATTTTACCGCTGCAATATCTGGATACCCATTCATCCGGTGAGATGGTCAGCCGTGTGATCGCGGATGTGGATCAGTTTGCTGACGGACTCCTGATGGGCTTTACACAGCTGTTTACCGGTGTGGTGACGATTCTGGGAACGCTGTTTTTCATGCTTTCCGTGAACATACGGATTACACTGGTCGTAGTGCTGCTGACGCCGGTTTCGCTGCTGGTGGCGAACTTTATTGCGAAGAGGACTTACTCGATGTTTCGAAAGCAGTCGGAGACACGCGGGGAGCAGACGGCGCTGATTGACGAGATGATCGGCAATCAGAAGGTTGTGCAGGCTTATGGGCAGGAAGCGCACGTGCAGGAGCAGTTTAATGAAGTGAATCAGCGGCTTTCCAATTATTCGCTGCGTGCAATTTTCTTTTCCTCTCTGACCAATCCCTGTACGCGGTTTGTCAACAGTCTCGTATATACCGGAGTCGGTCTGACGGGTGCGCTCTCGGTAGTCGGAGGCCTCATGACGGTGGGGCAGCTTTCGGCATTTTTATCCTACGCGAATCAGTATACCAAGCCATTTAACGAAATCTCCGGCGTGGTGACGGAGCTGCAGAATGCGCTGGCCTGCGCAGGGCGGATTTTTGAACTGATCGATGCGGAGGCGGAAGTGTCCGATGAGGGCGCGGATGAGGTGCTCCCGCAGGATCCGGGCGCGGTCACGCTGAAACAGGTAAGCTTTTCTTACACGAAAAGAACGCCTCTGATTGAGAATTTTAACCTTTCTGTCCGGCCGGGACAGCGCGTTGCAATCGTTGGCCCGACCGGCTGTGGAAAAACGACGCTGATCAACCTGCTGATGCGGTTTTATGATGTGGACGGCGGAAGCATTGCCATTGAAGGAAGAGACATTCGTCGCCTGAAAAGGAAGGATCTGCGCGGGGCATATGGAATGGTGCTTCAGGATACCTGGCTGCGTGCCGGGACGATCCGGGAAAATATTTCCATGGGGCGTCCGGACGCCACGGAGGAGGAGATCATCCAGGCTGCAAAGGATTCGCACGCACACAGCTTTATTCGCAGGCTCCCGCAGGGGTATGATACGGTAATCGGCGAAAATGGCGGGAATCTCTCTCAGGGACAGAAGCAGCTGCTGTGTATCGCGCGTGTAATGCTCACTCTGCCGCCGATGCTGATCCTGGATGAGGCGACCTCGTCCATTGACACCCGTACCGAGATCCGCATTCAGCAGGCATTCCAGAAAATGATGCAGGGCCGGACCAGTTTTATTGTAGCACACCGCCTTTCGACGATACAAAATGCGGACGTGATTCTTGTAATGCGGGATGGGAGCGTGATTGAGCAGGGGACGCACCGGGAGCTGCTGGAAAAGGGCGGGTTTTACGCGGAGCTGTATAACAGTCAGTTCGTGATGCCGGAATAAAAAACGAAAGGATATTCAGATTTTATTAAGCTTTTTGCACGCGATTTTTCTTGAAATATCGGGGAAAATCTATTACCATAAGAAGTGAAAAAGAGAATCTGATAACCGCGATCGTAATGAAAAGGAGGACATTAGCATATGAATGAGCAGGAAATGAAAAAAATAGCAATTGAGAAATACATTAACATCCAGAGAATTAAGAAACATGGTCAGGAAGAAATCGAGTATCAGGAAAAAATAGCAAAAGCAGAGCTTCAGATGTTGGGAATCAACACAGAAGATCTTGAAGTGAAGGAATAGTTTCACGAATATGCAAGGACAGAGATTTCTGTGTTCATTGAAAAAACGAAGTAAGTAGAAGCTTTGCAAACGGAGGGAGGTCGGAGCAGTTATGGAAATTGGGATGCAGGCTCTGTTGTGGCTTGCTGTATTGGTGATTTTTCTGGCAATTGAGGCCATTACTCTGGGACTGACGACGATCTGGTTTGCCGGAGGCGCACTGGCGGGGTTTGTTCTGGCGATTCTGCAGATGAATCCAGGCGTACAGGTCGCCGCGTTCTGCGTGGTATCGGTGGTGCTGCTGATCTTTACCAGACCCGCAGCAGCTCGCTGGCTGAACCGCGATCGGGTGAAGACGAACGCACAGAGCCTGGTTGGAGAGATGGCGGTCGTCACAGAGCGGATCGATAATCTTGCCGGGTCCGGACAGGTGCAGGTGCACGGACAGTACTGGACGGCGCGGTCTGCGGACCAGTCCCTGGTCATCGAAAAGGAGAAAAATGTAAAAATTGAAGAGATCAGCGGAGTGAAGCTGATCGTGAAGGAGGCGTGAGTTATGAGTATGAGTGTCAATGCAAGCAACAGCTGGTTCAGTTTCGGGACGGTTTTAGTGATTGTTTTGATTTTAGTAGCGCTTTGGATTCTGGCATCCTGTATTAAGGTGGTGCCGCAGGCGCAGGCGTTTGTTATGGAACGTCTTGGCGGGTATCAGTCGACCTGGGACGTTGGACTGCATTTTAAGGTTCCGTTTATCGATCGTGTAGCAAAACGCGTGAATTTAAAGGAGCAGGTGGTGGATTTTGATCCGCAGCCGGTGATTACAAAGGATAACGTCACGATGCAGATTGACACGGTAGTCTTTTTCCAGATCACAGATCCGAAGCTTTACACCTATGGTGTGGAGAACCCGATTATGGCGATCGAGAACCTGACTGCGACCACTCTGCGAAACATCATCGGAGATATGGAGCTGGATCAGACGCTTACCTCCCGCGAAGTGATTAATACTTCCATGCGTGCGACGCTGGATGTGGCGACAGATCCCTGGGGGATCAAGGTAAACCGGGTTGAGCTGAAGAATATTCTGCCTCCGTCACAGATCATTGACGCGATGGAGAAGCAGATGAAGGCGGAGCGTGAACGCCGGGAAGCGATTTTGAAGGCAGAGGGAGAGAAAAAGTCATCGATCCTCGTGGCAGAAGGACACAAGCAGTCCGCGATCCTGGATGCGGAGGCGGAGAAGCAGGCGGCGATTCTGCATGCAGAAGCACAGAAGGAAAAGATGATCCGCGAGGCGGAAGGTGAGGCGGAAGCGATCCTGAAGGTCAATCAGGCAAAGGCGGAGGGAATTAAACTGATTCGCGACGTGCAGGCCGATCAGGCAGTACTGACGCTGAAGAGCTTTGAGACACTGGAGAAGGTGGCGGACGGTCAGTCAACGAAGATTATTATCCCGTCCGAATTGCAGAATGTTGCCGGACTGGTAAAGGCAGTCGCAGAAGTGGCGAAGGATTGAGCATGGTTTCAGAACGTGACAGGCTTGGGAAAAGAGGATGGATTTTATGAATTTAAAAGGCAGGAGCTTCCTGACATTGAAAGATTTTACCCCGGAGGAGATCGGCTATCTGCTGGATCTCGCCGCAGATTTAAAAGCAAAAAAGAAAGCAGGCGTTTTGGAGACGCCGTTAGCTGGAAAGAACATTGCGCTGATATTTGAAAAGACCAGCACGCGTACCCGCTGTTCCTTTGAGGTGGCTTCGCATGATCTGGGAGCGCATGTGACTTATCTTGATCCGGGTGGGTCGCAGATTGGAAAAAAAGAAAGCATTCGCGACACGGCTCGTGTACTGGGCAGAATGTTCGACGGCATTGAATACCGCGGCTACGGGCAGAGCATTGTAGAGGAGCTGGCGGAGTATTCTGGTGTTCCGGTCTGGAATGGTCTGACAAATGAATATCATCCGACGCAGATGCTGGCGGATCTTCTCACCGTGCGGGAGCATCTCGGTGCCTTAAAGGGCAAAAAGCTCGCTTATTTTGGTGATGCGCGATATAATATGGGGAATTCCCTGATGATCGCCTGTGCAAAGATGGGGATGCATTTTACCGCATGCACGGCAAAGGCCTACTTTCCGGACCAGAAGCTGGTAGAGCTCTGTCAGACGTATGCGTCCGAGAGCGGCGGTTCTATTACACTGACGGATTCTGTGGAGAAAGGCGCAGCGGATGCAGATGTCATTTACACGGATGTGTGGGTGTCAATGGGAGAGCCGGATGAGGTCTGGGCAGAGCGTATCGATGCGCTTCTGCCATACCAGGTGAATGCGAAGGTGATGTCTCTGGCAAAGGAGAGCGCCATCTTTATGCACTGCCTGCCGGCATTCCATGACCTGGAGACGAAGATTGGCCGTGAAGTCTACGAAAAATTTGGTCTCAAAGAGATGGAAGTAACAGATGAGGTCTTTGAGTCCGCCCAGTCGGTTGTTTTTGATGAGGCGGAGAATCGCATGCATACCATCAAGGCTGTGATTGCAGCGACGTTGGCTGGCTGCTAAATGGGAGCAAAATGAAAGAATTAAAAGGCAGGAAGAAACGAAAATGGAAGGAATCCGACGCTCGTATTGCTGAATGGTTCTGCAGTATTACTGCGCTTCTGACGGCGATTCTGTGTGTGCTGTTTGTCAGTGGAGTCCTGCGTAATTTCTGGGTGCTTGATTTCATTTTTGTGATCGGTATCCTGATGAACCTGTCGCTTATTCTGGTCTCTGTGATTCGAAAAAAATCTCTGACTGGAGGCATTGGTGTACTGATGCTGTTAGCAGAAGCAACGGCACTTGTATACTTTATCATGTAGGAAGAAAAATGAAAACAACGATTTTATCTATGCTGAGCGATAAGGACAGCTACGTATCCGGGCAGGCACTCTGCGAGAAACTGCAGGTGTCCCGCACGGCAGTGTGGAAGATCATGAATCAGCTGCGTGAGGAAGGATATGAAATTGAGTCGGTACCGAGCAAAGGCTACCGGATCACAAAACGTCCGGATCGGATCACAGCAGAGGAAATTATCAGCCGCCTGCATTCTGACTGGGCGGCAAGACAGGTGTATTATTATGAGTCGATTGATTCGACGAATAATGAGGCAAAACGTCTGGCTGAGGAAGGTGCTGCCGCAGGTACGCTCGTGGTAGCGGAGGAACAGGTGCAGGGAAAAGGCCGTCGGGGCAGAAGCTGGGTGACGCCTGCGCGGACGGCAATCGCGATGAGTCTTCTGCTTCGTCCGGGACAGTCTGAAAATGTGCGTCTGCAGCCGGCTCATGCGCCGATGCTGACTCTGGTCATGGGGATGGCGGTTGCGGCTGCATGCCGGGAAGTATGTGACGTAGAGGCCGGTATCAAATGGCCGAATGATGTGGTGGCGGACGGAAAGAAGATCTGCGGCATTCTCACAGAAATGAGCTGTGAGATGGATTACATTAATTATGTTGTCATCGGAATTGGCATTAACACCGGAGTAGAGCAGTTTCCGTCAGAGCTTTCCAGGACAGCGGTATCCCTGCACACCCTGATGGGGCACAGACCGGATCGGGCGAAATTGATTGATGTCTGCATGGAAAAGTTCGAACAGTACTATGACCTGTTTATGGGTACACAGGATTTTACATATTTGCGGGAAGAGTATAATGCTCTTTTGCTTGGCAAGGGAGACCGTGTACGCGTGCTATCGCCTGGGCGGGAGTTTGAGGGAATTTCCTGCGGAATTGACGACCAGGGCGAGCTGCTGGTACGACGGGAAGACGGAACGCTGGAGAAAATCTTTGCGGGTGAAGTATCGGTCAGAGGAATATACGGGTATGTGTAAATGAACCGGATTGCCATGCAAACCTGCATGGACAAAATGAACGGTTATACTACAAAAGCAAACGACAATTCAGTACGGGAGGCGTATAGGTGTGAAGGAGGAGAAGAAGACCGGACTGTCATCCGCTCCTGTGGTACTTTGCGGAGCGAGCGCGTATGAACAGAAATATTATCTGAATGAGAATTTTCAGAATCTGCCGGAGTCAATAAAAGAAGAGCTTCAGGTTATGTGTGTTCTCTATACAGAGGATATCGGAGGCGTCTTTTTGCTGGAATTTGATGAAGACGGTACGCTGCAGTTTTGTACCGAGGCGAAGGAAGATGATTATTCTTATGATGAGATCGGGAGTGTTCTTAAAATTAAGGAGCTGCGGCGCACGAAAGAGGATCTGCTGCGCTCGATCGAATTATACTATAAAGTTTTAACCGGAAAAATAAAGCTGGAAGACAGTGTAGATCCTTCATAAATATCAAACGGCTTTGCCGGATCGCGATGCTCCTGCGGTTTAAGCACGATTAAGACTGTAAGCAGAAGGAGGACTTCCGTGAAAATCGGGAATGTAATTCTGGAAAACAATATCATACTGGCCCCGATGGCAGGTGTAACTGACCTGCCTTTTCGTTTGCTCTGCCATGAACAGGGGGCGGGTCTGGTTTGCTCAGAGATGGTGAGCGCGAAAGCGATTTACTATCACAATAAAAATACAAATGTTCTGATGGCGACAGATAGCAGAGAACGGCCGGTATCGCTGCAGTTATTTGGTTCCGATCCGGACGTCATCAGTGAAATGGCTGCCAAGATAGAAGAACAGCCATTTGATATACTGGATTTCAACCTGGGATGTCCGGTTCCGAAAGTGACAAGGAATGGAGAGGGATCTGCTCTTATGCAGAATCCGGCTCTGGTGGAGGAAATTCTCACGAAAACGGTGCGTGCGATACATAAGCCAATGACCGTGAAAATTCGAAAGGGCTTTTCAGAAAACGGAATCAACGCAGTTGAGATTGCGCGGATCGCGGAAGCCTCCGGTGTGTCAGCAATTGCAGTTCACGGGCGTACCCGTGAGCAATATTACTCCGGTAAAGCTGACTGGGACATGATCCGTCAGGTGAAGGAAGCGGTGAAGATCCCGGTGATCGGAAATGGCGATATTGACTCCCCACAGGCCGCGCAGCGCATGCTGGAGGAGACTGGCTGTGACGGGATTATGGTTGGACGCGCCGCCAGAGGAAATCCCTGGCTGTTTGGACGGATCCGGACGTATCTTTTGGAAGGAAAGCTGGTTTCAGAACCGACCAAGGATGAGGTGCGGGAGATGATGCTTCGACATGCGCGGATGCAGGTCGCTTTTAAGGGGGAGTATACCGGAATCCGGGAAATGCGTGCGCATATTTCCTGGTATACCGCGGGTTTCCCAAACTCTTCCCGGCTTCGCAGAGAAGTTAATGCGGTAGAAACACTGAAGGAACTGGAATCTTTGTTAAATGAAAAATTTTGAGTAACAGTTCAGAATCGTTGTAATTACGATAAC
>JAJQGP010000040.1 GCA_021200475.1 Lachnospiraceae bacterium | reverse complement strand
CCTGTACTGTGAGGAAAAATACCGGACATCACGAAAGAAAAAGAAAAGCGAATAACGAAAAACGCTCCTGCCGGCGTAATCTGCCGCGGAGCGTTTCTTTTTTCAGTTAAATCCTACCAGCTTCTGCGCTACCTTATAGCCTCCGACTGATATTTTCCGTCCGATCTTCCCCGGCAGATTCATTCCGACCCCGAACAGATTGTACCGGAGGGCGTGATAAACCTCGGCATCTTTCTCTTCCAGATACTTCCAGATGTCGTCCTTCTTAGCAAGCGCGTCCTCCGTGCCCGAAAGAATCAGCATAATCGAAGTCACCGTCATGATCTTTGACAGATAATTGAGCATATATTTTTTCAGCTTCGGACTCTTATCCGAAAAATCCTCCGCCGCCATGACGTCGATCATGATTTTATTGACCAGAATCTGCTGATCGATGCGCCCGATCATCACTTTCTCATTGACCGACTGATCCTCGCGCCCGATAAAATAGTGGTACAGATTCACATCCATATAGCAAATGCGCTTCACATACGGCAGCGGCTGAAACGCGAAAATATTGTCCACATAAAACGTATGCTTCGGCAGCTCCATCCCGCAGTCCCGCAGCATCTGCGTGCGGTAAAAAATATTGTGCATCAGGATATACTGTGTCTGCGGCATCTTATGCATCTCATCCCAGCCAAAGCTCACATCCTGCGGGAACACCCTCGGAAACCGCATCAGCCTCTTGTGGCTGGCTCCCACTTTATCATAGACAAAGTTCGCGAGCAGCATATCCACGCCGCCCTCTTCCTCCAGCTGGCGCATCTTCTCCATAATGCGGATCAGCCCTTTGGTATTCACCCAGTCGTCGCTATCCACTACCTTGTAATAGACACCGGTGGCATGGCGAATGCCATTGTTGACGCCCTCCCCGTGGCCTCCGTTCTCCTGATGAATCGCTCGGACAATCTGCGGATACTTCGCCGCGTACCGATCCGCGATCTGGGGCGTCTCATCCTTCGTCGACCCATCGTCGATAATCAAAATCTCCACCTCATCCCCCGCTGGGAGAATCGAGCGGATACACTTCTCCATGTACTCCGCGGAATTATAACATGGAATGGCAATGGTTAATATTTTCATAACGATCTCCTCTGTCGTAAAAAATCTAATCAGCGGATTCTATCCAGCTTTTGTTCAGTTTATATCAAAACAGACTTTCTGACAAGCCATTTTTATCTTTTCCCGGAAAATGCATCTAAAAATGCCGCATACGAAAAATACCTCTGATAAGCCGCAAACGCGCTCGGGATCGGATACGCATTGCGGATGGTCTCCAGGTCTGCGAAAATCAGCTGATCTCCCTCTGTTTTTTTTCGTGATTCTTCCATGTCCTCCACCAGCACAAAATATCCGCTCATATGCCATTCCACATGGCTGAAAATGTGCTTCGCTTCCGGAAGCGGCCGAACCTGGAGCGGAGAAAATCCATTCCCGGCCACACGCTCTGCCGCTTCCTCCTGCGTCAGATGTCCCAGGTAATTCGGCAGCTCATAAAGGCCGGCCAGCAGCCCGTGCGCCGGCCTGCGGCCAATGGCAGCATGCGTGCTGTCCCGGATCACAAGCACCGTGCGCTCCTCCACGCGGCGCGCCTTCTTCGCCGCCTTCACCGGATATGCCGTCTGACAGCCATCCAGATTTGCCCTGCACAGATGACACAGCGGGCAGTCTTCACACAGAGGGGCGCCATTTGGCACGCAGATCAGCGCTCCCAGCTCCATCAGCGCCTGGTTAAAGGTGCCGGGGCAGGCCTGCGGCATCACGGCCCGCAGCGCGTCCTCCGTGCTTTTTTTCACAGACTGCTTCGAAATATCCTCTGCATTCTCAGTGATCCGGCTGATCACCCGCAGCACATTGCCGTCCACCGCGGGCACTGCCTGTCCATAGGCAATCGAAGCAATCGCCCCCGCCGTATAGCTGCCAATCCCTGGCAGCGCAAGCAGTTCTTCGTATTTCCCCGGAAGTCTGCCCTCGTATTGTTCCATCACCACCCGCGCTGCCTTCTGCATATTCCGGACGCGGCTGTAATACCCCAGCCCTTCCCAAAGCTTCAAAAGGGCATCCTCCGGACATTCCGCGAGCGCCCGGATATCCGGCAGCGTGTCCATAAAGCGCAGATAATACGGTTTGACCGCCTCCACGCGCGTCTGCTGCAGCATAATCTCCGATACCCAGACCGCGTACGCGCGGTCCGGCTGCGCGCCCTTGTGTGCCCGCTCCGATCGATCTGACCTCGCAAAACCGGGTGCCTGCTCCGAATGCTCCTGCTCCGCCAGGCCGGGTGTCCGCTCCGAATGGTCCAGCTTCACCAGGCTGAGAGGCTGCTCCGACCGCTCCGACCCGACCACCTGCCCGGAAATCGGAAAAGGATGCTCCCGCCATGGAAGCACCCGTGCGTTCTCCTCAAACCAGCTGATCAGCGGTTTTTGTAACTGTGTCAAAAGTTCTCTGTCTGTCATTGTTATTTATCCGTCCGTCTCCAATGATTCACTATATTTTATGTAACAGTTTAGAACAGCATCGAAATGAAAAGACAGGTGCTGAGCGCCAGTGGCGCTCGTTTAGC
>JAJQGP010000139.1 GCA_021200475.1 Lachnospiraceae bacterium | reverse complement strand
AACACAAACTGGTGTTCCCTTTTTACTTTTTCCTACAAAAATTTTACGCTAACTAACGGCTGAAAACTTCACCCGTATTCTTTTTTTATAAAAAACCATCTGTACGTCCGAAAGGTTTTCTGGTAAACTGTCAGTAGCCATTCAGAACCTGATAAAAGAAAGAGGTACCCGGATATGAAGGAAAAATTATACACCATTCCGCTCAATGACGCGGTAAATGAAAATGATGAATGCCCGTTTTGTTTCATTGAACGCAAGCTGGAACAGGACGCCATTGACTTTACAATCGGCAGCGGCTCTTCCTACATGGAAAGCGATATCCGCGAGCAAACCGACAAAATCGGCTTCTGCCGCGATCACCTGAAGAAAATGTATGACTACGGCAACACCCTTGGCAATGCCCTGATCATGAAAACCCATTACCAGAGGATCATGAAGGAAATGCATGAACAGTTTGGCTCGTATACGCCGGGAAAAACACAGAAAATCAATCTTTTCCACCGGAAAGGCCAGGACGGAAGCGAAAATAAGAATCCCATCCAGTCCTGGACAGAATCAAAAGACTGCAGCTGCTACATCTGCCAGACGGTTCAGCCGACCTTTGAACGCTATATCGAGACCTTCTTTTATCTTTACCGGCAGGACGAGGCCTTCAAGGCAAAAATACTGAACGGCAAGGGCTTTTGTCTGCATCATTTTGGCACCCTCTGCCAGAATGCGGATCATTATCTGAATGAAAAGGAACGAGCCGAATTCTATCCCGCCATGTTCGGCGTGATGGAGAAGAATTTCGCCCGCATTGAGGAAGATATCTCCTGGCTGGTCGATAAATTCGACTACCGCAACCGCGACGCGGACTGGAAGAATTCGCAGGACGCCCTGACGCGCGGGATGCAGAAGCTGCGCGGCGGCTATCCGATTGATCCGCCGTATAAGGCGAAATGAAACATTGCCTGTTTAAACATTCATAAAATGAAAGGAGACTCTGCCATGTTATATCCATTTATGACACTTAATGATAATACAGAAATCGTTCACTCTGAAATGCTTGAAGACAAAACAGTGAAGGTCTGCATTGAAAAGCCAGTTTATGGCGGTTTTCACTCCGCTGTCTGCTATCTTCCAGCTTACAAATGGGAAAAAATTGATGGGTTCTCCACACAGGAAATTGATTATTTTCAAAGTTTTCTGGAATCAGTTTCTCATGTAATCATGGAATTAGCCAGGGATGGCGGTTTTGAAGGAGGAATGGACAATGCCTCAAATTTTTAAAATCGGCTCTTATACCATTTACTTTTGGATGAACGAAAGCTGCCCTCTTGAACCGGTTCATGTTCATATCGCATCAGGCGTTCCTTCTGGGAATGCCACAAAAATATGGATAACAAAATCCGGAAAGTGTTTATTATGCAATAACAACTCTAAAATACCAAAGAAACAGTTAAATATGATGATAAAAATCATAGAAGCACGAAGTTCGGAAGTGATCAGTTTATGGTATGACACATTCGGGCAGATTACCTATTTTTGTTAGTCAGACAGGAGGAATTTTTATGGGCAGAGCAGGAGGCGGCGGCGGTGGCCGCTCTGGCGGAGGACACACCGGAGGCGGGCGCGCCGGTGGTGGTTTTTCAGGCGGCGGACGCGCCGGTGGCGGGCATAGCAGCTCCGGTTTCGGAAGAACAGGCAGCACCTCCGGACGGGCGGGCGCCGGCAGTAATATGGGAGGTGCCGCTCCGAGGGGCGGCGCCGGCGGAATGGGCAATCCCGGCGGCGGCATGGGAGGCCGCGGCTTTCGAAATGTTCCCCCGCCGCGCGGTCCGCGGCGTGGTTTCTGGGGGAGGTTCCGCCCCTTCTGGGGCGGCGGCGGATATTACCGCGGCGGCGGATGCGGCGGATGCATGACCGCAATCCTTATCGCAGTGATTGTCATCGTGCTGGGAGTGGTCTCTTTTACCGGTTCGTCCGGAAGGAAGGAGCAAAGAACAGAAACCACCATAGATACTACAGGAAACATCTCCTCCTCCAGCACCAGCCGGGAAAAGATAGACACCGATCTTGTCTTTGACAGCAGCTGCATCCTTGACGAGCTCGGATGGTTTGAAGATGCAGACGCAGCCGGGGAAAGTCTGGAGGATTTCTTCGATGTGACCGGCGTACAGCCCTACATATACTTTAAAGATTACGACGAATCGCTGACCACCGATTCCGAAAAGGAAGAATACGCCCAGCAATGGTATGAGGACAACATCGACAACGAGGGCACCTTCCTCTTCATTTACTTTGCGGAAGAGGATACTGACAACGATGTCGGTTATATGTACTACGTCTGCGGCTACGACATCGAAGCCGTCATGGACGAGGAAGCCTGTGAACTCTTCTGGGATTATGTAGACGAATACTGGTATTCCGATCTTTCTACCGATGACATGATTACGGAAATCTTCAATTCCCTCGCCAGCGCCATCATGTGAATTACCAATTCAGACCTGTCAATCGAACAGGAGCCGAGTGATCGGCTCCTGTTCGCCGCGCGGGGCGCGTGTAGCGTATGCTGCTTCATTCCTTACGCGCCCCTGCGCATAAAAGATGAAAAGACAGCCCCTCGCCGGGTGGCATCCCGTCCAAAGAACGGACGGGATATTCCGTGCAGATTTATCTGCTTAGGGCTGTCTTTTCATTTTGGGTTTTATCAGACTTATTCTGCGTCCGTGATCTCCGAATGCAGCTGCTGCAGGGATTTCACTTCTCCATTTCCATGCTCTTTCACGTAGCGGATACCGCGCGCGGTCACCCTGGCGGCCGCCATGGTCGTCATGTAAGGAATTTTCGCCTTGATCGCGGCCTTCCGCAGATAGCTGTCATCGTGGGCGCTCTCTTTGCCGACCGGCGTATTGACAATCATGTCGATATTACCGTTCGTGATCAGGTCCAGGATGTTCGGTCTGCCCTCATAGAGCTTTTTCACCTTCTCCGCCTCGATGCCATTCTCTGTCAGCAGATCATAGGTCGTACCGGTCGCGAGGATCCGGAAGCCATCCTCCACAAAGCTTCTGGCGATCTCGACCACCTCAGGCTTATCTTTCCTGCTGACGGAAATCAGTACCGTACCGGAAAGCGGCAGCTTCGTCTGCGTCGCCTCCTGCGCTTTGAAAAAGGCCTCGCCGTAGTCCGGGGAGAGTCCGAGCACCTCACCGGTCGAGCGCATCTCCGGACCGAGGAGCGGATCAACCTCGGGGAACATATTGAACGGGAATACCGCCTCTTTGACGCCATAATAAGGAATATTCAGTTCCTTTAAGGACGCGACCGGCGATGGGCGTCCGGTGATCTCGGAGGTTACGATATCCGTCGCCAGCGGCACCATGCGGATGTTGCACACCTTGGATACCAGCGGCACCGTGCGGGATGCGCGCGGGTTCGCCTCCAGGACAAATACTCTGCCGTTCTCGATCGCGTACTGCATATTCATCAGACCCTTTACATGCATCTCTTCCGCGATTTTTTTGGTATATTCTTTGATGGTCCTTACATTCTCCTCCGAAATATGCACAGAAGGAATGATGCACGCAGAGTCGCCCGAGTGAATCCCGGCCAGCTCAATGTGCTCCATCACGGCAGGCACGAATGCGTGCGTGCCGTCGCTGATCGCGTCCGCCTCACACTCCAGCGCATGGTTCAGGAAGCGGTCAATCAGGATCGGCCGATCCGGCGTTACGCCGACGGCGGCCGCCATATAATTCTCCATGCTGTCGTCATCATACACGACTTCCATACCTCTGCCGCCAAGGACATAGGACGGACGCACCATGACCGGATAGCCGATCTCTTTTGCGATGGCCTTCGCCTCGTCAGCATTCACAGCCATCCCTGATTCCGGCATCGGGATATGCAGCTTCTCCATCATCGCACGGAACTGGTCACGGTCTTCCGCCAGGTCAATGACAGACGGCGCGGTTCCCAAAATCTTCACACCATTCCGTTCCAGATCAGCCGCCAGATTCAGCGGAGTCTGTCCGCCAAACTGCGCGATGACGCCGAGCGGCTTTTCCTTCTTATAGATGCTGAGCACATCCTCCAGCGTCAGCGGCTCAAAATACAGCTTATCGGAGGTATCATAGTCCGTCGAAACCGTCTCCGGGTTACAGTTGACGATAATCGTCTCAAAGCCAAGCTTTTTCAGCGCCAGAGAGGCATGAACGCAGCAGTAGTCAAACTCAATTCCCTGCCCGATACGGTTCGGTCCGCCGCCAAGGATCATGATCTTCGGCCGGTCTTCTTTGATCGGATTCTTATCCGGTGCGTTATAGGTCGAATAATAGTAAGCGGAATCCTGCGTACCGCTCACATGCACGCCCTCCCAGGCTTCCTCCACACCAAGCGCAATCCGGCGATTCCGGATATCGTCCTCCGGCACCTCCAGAATCTGGCTCAGGTACTTGTCGGAGAAGCCATCCTTTTTCGCTGCAATGAGGGCATCATCTGCCGGAAGCTGCCCCTTATTCACACAGAGTGCTTCCTCTTCTTCCACCAGCTCCTTCATCTGCCCGATGAAATATTTCTTTACCTTTGTGATCTCATAAATCTCATCTACGGTCGCCCCCTTGCGCAGCGCCTCATACATCACAAAATGACGCTCGCTCGACGGCGTAATCAGCATAGAGAGCAATTCTTCCTTTGACTTCGTATCAAAGTCCTTTGCGTGGCCAAGTCCATAGCGCCCGGTCTCCAGCGAGCGGATCGCTTTCTGGAAGGCTTCTTTGTAGGTCTTTCCGATACTCATGACCTCGCCGACCGCGCGCATCTGTGTACCAAGCTTATCCTCTACGCCCTTGAATTTTTCAAAAGCCCAGCGCGCGAATTTGATCACCACATAATCGCCATCCGGCACATATTTATCCAGCGTCCCGTACTTTCCGCAGGGAATATCCGAAAGGGAAAGTCCGGAGGCCAGCATTGCCGACACCAGCGCGATCGGGAAGCCGGTCGCCTTCGAAGCGAGTGCGGAGGAGCGCGAGGTCCGCGGATTGATCTCAATCACGACAATCCGGTCTGTCACCGGATCATGCGCAAACTGCACATTTGTACCGCCGATGACCTGCACCGACTCTACGATACGGTAAGCCTGCTCCTGAAGGCGCTTCTGTACGTCTTCCGAAATCGTCAGCATCGGTGCCGCGCAGAACGAATCACCGGTGTGAACGCCCATCGGGTCAATGTTCTCAATAAAGCAGACCGTAATCATATGGTTGTCCTTGTCACGGATCACTTCCAGCTCCAGCTCTTCCCAGCCAAGCACGGACTCTTCCACCAGCACCTGCCCGACCAGGCTCGCCTGTAAGCCGCGCGCGCAGACCGTCTTCAGCTCTTCACGGTTGTACACCAGGCCTCCGCCCGCACCGCCCATGGTATAGGCCGGACGAAGCACCACCGGATACCCCAGCTCATCTGCAATCGTGAGCGCCTCCTCCACGCTGTAGGACACCTGGCTTCTCGCCATCTCAATGCCCAGCGCATTCATCGTATTCTTAAATTCAATGCGGTCTTCGCCGCGCTCAATTGCGTCCACCTGCACGCCGATGACCTGTACGCCATATTTATCCAGGATTCCCTGCGACGCCAGCTCTGAGCAGAGGTTCAGGCCGGACTGTCCGCCCAGGTTCGGCAGCAGTGCGTCCGGACGTTCCTTTGCGATGATCTGCTCCAGACGGGAAACATTCAGCGGTTCAATATAGGTGACGTCCGCAATCTCCGGGTCTGTCATAATCGTCGCCGGGTTCGAGTTGACCAGCACAATCTCATATCCCAGCTTTTTCAATGCCTTGCAGGCCTGCGTGCCGGAATAGTCAAACTCACACGCCTGGCCGATGATAATCGGGCCGGAGCCTATAATCAGTACCTTATGAATATCTGTTCTCTGTGACACTGTGTGTCCTCCCTCATTACACTCTGCGAGCCTGACACTTTCTGTCAGGCTCGCCAAAACACGTTGCACGTGTGTGATCTACGTTCCTGTAGTCCTTATGGTTTTCTGTATGATACAATACGCAATTCCATACTTTAGGATCTGCCACAAAATTTTATGCCCATCTTGCACATATATTTTGCGACATCTCCCTACTCCACAGCAAATGCGAAGTATTGTTCCGAAGCATTACTTTACAACAATATTTACAATCTTCTTCGGCACATAAATTTCTTTCACCACTGTGCCGGCCAGCTTCGCACCAAGCGCCTCGCGGCCCTTTGCAATCGCCTCTTCCTTTGAGATGTCGACCGGGATGGAGATAACCACTTTGGTCTTGCCATTGATCTGCACCGGAATCTCGATCTCATCGTCCTTCATGGCGTCCGCATCCGCCTCCGGCCATACGGTATGGAAGACGGAATCCGTATGTCCGTACATCTCCCAGAGCTCTTCCGTAATGTGCGGTGCGAACGGCGCAAGCAGCTGAATGAAGGTCTCGATGGTCTCACGATCCACACCGCCTGCTTTTCTCGATACCTCGATCAGCTTGTTGTTGTACTCCATGAAACCGGAAATAACGGTATTCAGGCTGAAGCTCTCCAGACGCTGGGTGATGTCATACACCAGCTTGTGGCGGATCTTGACCATCTCTTTGGTCTCTGCCACGTTCGCTTCCAGACTGTCGCAGGCAAGCTTCCAGAAACGGTTCAGGAAACGGTATACGCCATCGATCCCGCGGTCGTCCCATTCCGCATCCAATTCCGGCGGTCCCACAAAGAGCTCATACATACGCAGTGAGTCGCAGCCATAGTCGCGCACCAGGTCATCCGGAGACACCACATTGCCCTTGGACTTGCTCATCTTAATACCATTCTTACCGGTAATCATGCCCTGGTTGAACAGCTTCTGGAACGGCTCATCAAAATCGATCACGCCGATATCGCACAGAAACTTCGTATAAAAACGGGAATACAAAAGATGCAGCACCGCATGCTCCACGCCGCCGATATACATATCGACCGGCAGATATTTGTCCGCTTTCTCTCTGGAAACCAGTTCCCTGTCATTTTTATTATCCACATAGCGCAGGAAATACCAGGACGATCCCGCCCACTGGGGCATGGTATTCGTCTCGCGCTTTGCGTCTGCACCGCAGACCGGGCACTTGCAGTTCACCCACTCATCGATCGCAGCCAGCGGAGATTCGCCCGTACCGGTCGGCTCATAAGACTCTACCTCCGGCAGGCGCAGCGGCAGCTCCTCCTCCGGCACCGGAACATTCCCGCAGTGCGGGCAGTGGATAATCGGGATCGGCTCACCCCAGTAGCGCTGACGGGAGAATACCCAGTCGCGCAGCTTATAATTCACCGTTGCGCGGCCGATGCCCATCTCCTCAATGATATGCGGCGCTTCTTTTTTCAGTACTGCCGACTCCATACCATTCCACTCACCGGAATTGATCATCGTACCGGACGCGGCAGTATAAGCCTCGGTCATATTTTCAATCTCCTGGCCATCCTTTGCAATCACCTGAATGATCGGAATGTTAAATTTGGTCGCAAACTCAAAGTCACGGTCGTCATGCGCCGGTACGCACATGATCGCGCCGGTACCGTAATCCGCCAGCACATAGTCGGAAAGCCAGATCGGAATCTTCTTGCCGTTCAGCGGGTTGATCGCGTAAGAACCGGTGAACACACCTGTCTTCTCCTTGTCCTGCATACGGTCAACATTGGAACGCATGGAAGAATCAAAGATATACTTCTCCACGTCCGCTTTCGTCTCCGGCGTTGCCAGAGAAGCAGCCAGCGCATGCTCCGGAGCAAGTACCATAAAGGTCGCGCCGTGCAGTGTATCCGGACGGGTCGTGTAGACCGTGATCTTTTCCTCTCTTCCATCAATGGGGAACTCTACCTCAGCGCCATAGGATTTGCCAATCCAGTCGGTCTGCATCTTCTTTACCTTCTCCGGCCAGTCCAGCTTGTCCAGATCGTTCAGCAGACGATCCGCATATTTTGTGATACGCAGCATCCACTGGCGCATATTCTTCTTCGTCACCGGAGAGCCGCAGCGCTCACAGCAGCCATTGACAACCTCCTCATTCGCCAGGCCGGTCTTGCAGGACGGGCACCAGTTGATCGGGAACTCCTTCTCATAGGCCAGTCCATTTTTGAACATCTGCACAAAAATCCACTGCGTCCACTTATAAAACTCCGGATCCGTCGTATTGACCTCGCGATCCCAGTCATAGATCGCGGAGATGTCGTTGATCTGCTTTTTGATATTCTTTACATTCTCAGCGGTCGAAATTGCCGGATGGATGTGCTTTTTAATCGCGTAGTTCTCCGCCGGAAGGCCAAACGCATCCCATCCCATCGGATGAATCAGGTAGTACCCCTGCATCAGCTTGTATCTGCTCCAGACGTCCGAGATCACGTATCCTCTCCAGTGACCTACATGAAGTCCGTTTCCGGACGGGTATGGAAACATATCCAGACAATAATATTTCGGTTTCTTGCCATCGTCCACATTCACCGGGTGCTCCTCCCAGTGTGCTCTCCACTTCTGTTCGATGGCTCTGTGATTATACGGTGCTGCCATTTTTTTCACTCCTCCTAATTCCTGTCCCGCATTGGTTTTTATGCGGGACGCAGGCCGCGCTATTGCGCCTTGCGCAATTTCGAATGCGCGGCTCTCCCATTCCTGTCCCGCATTGGTTTTTATGCGGGATATGTTCCGATTTGCAAAGCAAATCGAGAACACAGTCGCAGGCCGCGCCATTGCGCGCTTATTCCCCGCTATTCTATGCCCGAACAGCGGTTTTTGTCAAGTTATTGTTATCCTTTCTGCATAGCCAATTCATTACTCACAGCGTTCTCCGAAAAAACCTGTGGCATTTTTCTGCAAATTGCGTTATCCTGTTCTGAAAGACGATTACCGTGTATCATCCTTTTCGGTTCTTAACCGTACAATCCTTTTGCAATACCGAGGCTAAAATGGACAGAACAATCCGTTACCAGATTCAAAAAGAAGATGCCGGAATCCGCGTAGAACAGTTTCTCCGGCGAAAACTCTATTCCAGGCAAAACCTGGCACAGTTAAAAAAAGAAAGTGCCACCTTGCGAAACGGCCAGACCTGCCCTCTGAAAGAAACGCTCTCTTGCGGGGATATTCTGGAGGTGTATATCCGCGAGGATTCCTGTTCAGAGAACATTCCGGCTGCAGCCATCCCCCTCTCCATTGTCTACGAAGATGAGGATATCCTGGTTGTAAACAAACCCGCCGGTCTTCCCATGCATCCCTCCAGGGACAATTTCTATTATTCGCTGGCAAATGCTGCGATGTACTACTACAGAAACAGCGGCCGCTTTGTCTTTCGCTGCACCAATCGGCTTGACCGGGATACCTCCGGCCTGACCGTGATTGCAAAGCATCCCGTCAGCGCAAGCGTCCTTGGTTCCATGGTGAAATCGAAGGGAGACGGATCGCGGCCGGTAATGAAGCGGGAGTACCTTGCGATCGCCTGCGGCGCTGTCACACCGGCAGACGGTACTATTTGCGCGCCGCTTGCACGCAAAGAAAACGCTCTGTCTTTGCATGCATTCCATCCCATGGCGGCGCCGGAACGGTCCATTGAACGCTGTATCGATTTCGAACACGGGGAACGAGCCGTCACACACTACCGTGTCCTTGAGGCCAAAAATGGGTACAGTCTCCTCTCCCTCCTTCTGGAGACAGGCCGTACCCATCAGATTCGTGTCCATATGGCATACCTGGGGTATCCGCTTGCCGGAGATTACCTGTATCATCCGGCCTGCAGGGAAGCCGCCATCCGGTCTTTTTCTGCTGCGCAGCTGCAGATTCAGGAATCACCAAAGAATAATGTTTCCACACGAATTTCCACGCAGATTCCCTCTGTCGCCGTACCCAGGGAACTCACCGGAATTTCCCGGCAGGCGCTCCATGCATACCGCTTAGCATTTCCGCATCCCATAACGGGGAAACACCTGGAATTCATCGCCCCGCTGCCAGAGGATATGCAAAAATTCGGATTTAGCCGTCATTTCTCCACTCAACATCAATCGGCGGAACACGTTCCTCTCTGGTAAGAAAGATCCGATCCACGCGTATCCCTGACGCGACCGCATACACGGTAAGCATATGTTCTCCCGGAGCCAGTTCCTCCTCCTCGAGGAGCATCCACACCCAGTTCTGCTTTGTCCCGTAATTAAACAGCCTGCCGCTGCCGTACATCTTTTCCTGTGATATCACCTTCCCGTCTATGCCAACGGCCACTCTGGTAGAAAACTCATCATCGTATTTCAACAGCATCCAGATCTGATAGTTTCCTCCTTCTGCCTGTATGCGATAGTTGAGAGAGGGTGCCTGCAGAACATTTTCCCAGGAAAGCCCTTCTGCGGCAATATGCATTGCAAGCCCTGTTCTTCCATCTGTCTCTGACTGTACATGCTCCCAGGCGATTCCCGCCACATCCGGCAGCAGATATGCAGTTTCTGAATTCGCGAGAGCGCACTCGCAGTCAATCCGAATCTCGCCATTGTTCTCCATAAACATACCCTGATGCATCTTGCGGAACACATTTTTGGTCCCATCCGCCTCACGGCTGTATTTCTTTTCTCCCAGTGCAGTCTGCCGACGTACCACATTTTTCAGATACAGGCGGTTGCTCGCCCAGAACGTTTTCCCTGCGTATATGACGTCCGGCAGCTGGGCCCGGACACCATCAAACAGATTCTGGAACAGTTCTGACACAGCAGACGCGTCAAAGGAAAAATCATACGGTCCATGCTCCGGTTCTCTGTTGTATTGTGCATGATAGCTCTCCTGTGGCCCGAGGTTCGAAGCCGTATACCCCTGCGTATAAATCACAATCTTCGAAAAGGACACATACCGATCCAGCGCCCATATCTGCAGCATATGTCTGCCGGCAGCAATATACGGCAGCTGCAGGTACAGCTTTTCCACGTTATTCATCACATTGTTTTTCCAGCTTCCACGCCATTCGTCCGTAGCTATCGATTCCAGAATGCCTGCGCTCTTGCCATCAAGGAGCACCTCCAGACGAATCCTTCCCGTGGAGTTCAGGGATGGAAAGCGATAGAATTCCAGCAGAAATTCCCCTTCAGAGGTAAAGTACAGTTCATATTCCAGCAGAGTGCCTTCCCCTGCTTCCATGAGGCTGCCTTCATATCTTCCCAGGCAGTCAATTCTGTGCCAGCCTTCGTTTTCTGTAAAATGATCCGCAAGAACCGAAATGCATCCTCCGCCTTCTGTATAACCATTCTCTGAATACCGGCCACAGATTCTCTCGCTATCTGTACTCAGGCAATCCATTCCCTGACTTTTTGCTTTCGGATTATCCACTGCCTGACAGCCTGCCCTCCGATTGTCCTCCTCCAGGCGTTCTGTCTCCTGCTGACCATGTTCCTGGCGCAGCACATCCTCTTTTTGAATCACCAGTGCCGGCTTACATGCCGGATAAAGGGCAGTACAGGGCGGTCGGAATTCCTCCGGAGTCAGGATTCTGTCCCATTTTCCGCCACACATTTCCTTATTATAGTAAAACAGCAGATCCCGCTTCCGGTCATCTGCTTCCCTGGAGAGCGCCGTGCAGGTGTCCGCGTCCACCATACGTCCCTGACGGTACATCAGAGCGCTTCTGTCCGCATAATAGAAAGACACATTAATCAGATATCCGGCATAAATTTTCAGAGTAAACATCTGTAGAAACGCGTCTCTTTCCTCCTCCGGGAGCGACTGGTGGAGTTTCACGGTGCGTTCGAAAAGCTCCTCATACCGAAGCATGCGCCGAGCCGCTTCATTCCCATACGCTGTCTGGGAAAAGACGTTCGCTTTCATGTGTTCGACCTTCCGCACATTGGTAATCTGCGCAAAATCGCGGTAGATTGCCGCTGCTTCTTTTCCATGACCGCCTGTAAAATTCTGATTGATCCAGCCTTCTGTAAAGGCGCAAACATCCCCCGTCGTTGGTTCCTCTCTTCCGATTTCCCAGGCATAACGCAAAAAGAAAGTAATATCCTGTTCCAGCGGCTTGATGGCTCCGGCGTTCAATACCCAGAGCTTTCGAATTCCGTTTTCATACGACTTTCGCAATTCATTTTTCATATGTGCGAGCGGCGTGGAATTAAAAAACAGATAGCTCATACCCGGATGTGCCCAATAGGAAGCGTGATAGTACAAGCCGTGTCCTCCCGCGCGCATCTGTTCCTTCTCATTCGGATAGCGGCGCATATAGCCGAAATTATCATTCGCCCAGATCAGAGTAATATCCTCCGGCAGATTCAGCCCCGCGTCATACAGGGACAAAACCTCCTTGTAAGGCACGAAAGTCTGGAAAGTATGTGCATTCCCTGTCACCTCTTTCAGGATTTCACGCTGATCCGTAATTACCTTCTCCAGCAGGACGACCTTTTGTTCCTGCTTTTCTTCCTCTGAAAGATCCTTTCTGCCGTCGATCTTTTCCGCGACAAAGCCGCTGTCATGGATGCCGCGCATCCCCACGGTATAGCTCACCTCATACCCCAGGTTCTGCTCGACACCCCCTCTCCAGTAGCGCTGAATCATCTCCCGGTTTCTTCCCTCAATCGAATAATCATAGGAGACGTCCAGGGCGTCATTTTTCTCACACCAGGGCGTCCACTCATTCTGATTGCTCCGAAGAAGCATATCGCAGTGAGAGGTCCCCACTACCATCCCCATCTCATTCGCGAGCCGGCCATTTTCCGGATCCAGATTAAAGGCGTTGACATGCATCGCCGGCCAGATATAATTTGCTTTCAGGCGCAGCAGCAGTTCAAAGACACGCGCATAGGTTTTCGGGCCGATGGTCGTTTCTTTCATATAAGTCTGGGACCAGGCTTCCAGTTCCTCCTCATCATTGATAAAAATCCCCCGATACTGCACGGAGGGCGCGTCCGTCTTATGAAATCCGTCTTCCAGGCAAATGCACTCCTTTTTCTTCACCGGCACATCCGCAAACCAGTGCCAGGGAGATACGCCGATCATCTCACAGAATTCATAAATCCCATAGATCGTCCCCCGCCGGTCCGCCCCGGCGATATACAGCACTCCATCCGCCACCAGCAGGGAAAAGGCCTCCCAGATTCCGGTTCCTTTTTTATCAGTCACGTCAGAGTGATTCGGAAGCTCCGTGATTCCCAGTGTTCCTATCACAATCTTCTCCATATGTCTGCCATGCGCGGCTGCCTCACGATCCACGGTGGTTCCACACTTTACGACTTCTTCGCTTTTCGCAGCATCGTCCCCCTCCTCCGTCGCAAGCTTCGCCCGCGCCCCGCAGACACGATCCAGATCCACACACAGATTCTCCGCGGCCAGTCTGACCGCGGAATTTTCCCTTCCTGATAAATAAATGCTTATTTTCTCACTCTCGTTTATGATCAAACCTTCCATCCTGCATCTGCTCCTTTAAATGTAACTATTCAGAACAGCAGGCCGCAGGTCTACGCTCCGCTTCGGTCGTCGCTAA
>JAJQGP010000026.1 GCA_021200475.1 Lachnospiraceae bacterium | reverse complement strand
CAGAGGTGAACTTTGCTCCCGAAAATTTCAGCGTTAACTTCTGAAGACGGGGTTCCTTATTATAAAACAGAGAATGAATTTCGTCAATCATTTCTGAAAAAAAGTTCGGGGAACTCGGGAAGAGAGAAGTATTTTTGGAATGAAGAAAAGGTTGTAAAATCCATTTACCTATGATATATTGTGTTTAGGCAAAAGAAAGTAAAGGATATGAGTACGAAAGCCCAGAGTGTTGCAGCACTCTGGGCTTTCTCCCTCTTTAGCGGTGAGGTAAATCGTTTAGGCTGGTGTTACCGACTAAAATTCCCCGTCCAGCCATTTGCGAATATAGTAGGCAACTATATTTGCCGTGACGGCGGATAAAAAAGAAAGTAAAGGAAACATAAGTACACCCCTCCCTGTTACCAGTTTGGGTGCGGCAACATATTTATTATACCAAAAAACCATTATTTTGTGAAGGTATATTTATTTTTATGAATCAACTTGTTTTTAAAAACTTATATGTGATGTAGAAGAAATAATTAGAAAAAAGGATGAATAGGTCCGCGCATATTTTGCGTGGGCCTATAAGCATGGGAAGAAAAGGAATCAAAATAGTGTAGTGACAAATAAAAGAGATATCAGTAGATGGAAAAGCCTTCCCCGATCAGACGGCTCATCAGGTCGTCCAGAGAGCTGGTTTCTGCGGTGTTGCTGGAATTGTCTATTTCCGGATTGATGCTGTCCGAATCGTATTCTGTCTCGATGGTTGTTTCATTCTCTGATTCACTATCTGTTTCTTCCTTTGTTGCGTCTCCTTTATCATCCGTATTATCTGCTTCCTCTTTTGTCTCTGTCTCGCCTTCCGTCTCGGTTTCCGGCAGCAGCTCCTCCAGCAGCTCCGGATAGATGATAATTTTATCGGTCTCATTTTCTGACTCTGGCTCAGCTTCGGTTTCATGCCCGGCGCACATCTCGTCTGGCTCGGTCCCTGCGGCAAAATATTCGCTGTAGACAGAGGAACAGGTGGCACCGGCTGGCAGATGTGTTTCCGCACAGAGGGTCACTTCGGTAACGCTTTCGGGCTGTGTGAATTCCCCCACGGGAAGTCCGGCGTGGATTCGCTCCATCACGGAAGTCCAGAGTGTGCGGCTGTAGGAGTGCCAGCCGGAGCCGTCCGGGAGCGCCTGGTTGTTGTCATAGCCGCCCCAGACGCAGCAGGTGTAGCAGGGGGTGTAGCCGACAAACCAGATATCCTTGTAACTGGAGGTGGTGCCGGTTTTGCCTGCGACAGGCTGTCCGGCGGCGGAGATGGTGCCATAGGCGGTTCCATTTTCGGAAGAGACGACGTCTTCCATGGCGCTTGTGAGCAGGAAGGCGGTGCTCTCCTGCAGGACGCGTGTGAAGTTGCCGAGGCCGGAAGATATGCCTTCTGCGGTATGGCTGCCGGAGGGATCAACCGTTGCGGTTACGCTACTGTCTGCGGAAGCTTGCCGGCCGGAGGCAGTAGGATCGGCAGCAGTGCTTTGACGGGCGCTTGCTGTGGCAGAGCGCTCACTGGCGTCCAGCAGTACAGTTCCATCCCGGTCGAGTATTTTGGTAAAGAAAAGCGGTTCGGCGTACATTCCCCCGTTGGCAATGGCAGCGTAGGCAGCGCAGAGCTCGAGATTGGTCACACCATTGGTGATGCCGCCGAGTGCGAGCGGCTGGATGACGTCGGTGGAGCCATCGGACGACTCCCAGCTATCGATCAGGGTGGTAATTCCGAGCCGCTCGGCGTAGGTGAAACCCAGGCGCGGAGTGATCTCGGTGATACAGCGGACCGCGACGACATTGATGGAGCGGGTGATGGCCTCGCGGATGGTGACTGTGCCGGAGTAGTCGGTGATGTCCCAGTTGCTGACTGCTGTACCGTCCTCATATTCGTAAGGTTCATTCTCATAGAGTGTGGCGAGTGTCTGTCCCGCGGAATCCAGCGCAGGGGCATAGGCGGTCAGAATTTTGAAGGTGGAACCAGGCTGCCGGGTGGTATCGGTCGCGCGGTTCAGTGTCAGACTGGCCGTTTTTTCGCCGCGTCCGCCGACAATCGCGCGGACAAAGCCGGTCTCCTGCTCAATCAGGACGAGAGAGGCCTGCGGTTGCGGGGAAAGGGTGAGTCGTTCAGAGAGAACGGTGCGGGAAGCGGTGGCGCTGCGGTCGGCGGTGTCTGCGCCAGGACTGCTGCCGGAAGGAGTGTCTATTGCAGTATCGTCCGCTGAAGCAGAATTCAGAACATATTCCCGGAACGCATCCGCATAATTTTGTGCTTCTTCCTGTGTGCCGCAGAGCAGGTCAAAGGAGGAATCCTGGTTTTCCCGCACCCAGGAACGCAGGGCTTCCGCGCCGTATGTGATGGTGGAGCCGTCCTTCTCCTGGATGACAAGCGCGTAGTCAATGCCGTACTGTGTGCCTTCGGGGAAGTTTACCAGATTCTGAAATTCCTCATCGCAGACGGCCTGAAGGGCAGCATCTTGTGCGGAGTAAATCCACAGTCCGCCGCTGTACACGGCTTTCGCGGCCTGCTCACTGGAATAGTTCAGATCGGACATCAGCATTTCTATAACCTGGTCTATCAGGGCGTCTTCGTAATAGGAATAAGCGGAATCGGCTTCACAGGTGTCATTGTAAGCGCTGATACGCAGATAAACATCATCTTCGAGGGCTTTCATCCGCTCTTCGTGCGTAATGTACCCCTGTTCTTCCATGTAACGCAGAATCAGGCGCTGTCTGGTCTGATTTGACTCCGGGTATTCGATCGGGTTGTAAGCGGTCGGGTTTTGGGGAATGGCGGCGAGAACCGCTGCCTCAGAAAGAGTCAGGTCGGAGACTTCTCTGCCGAAATACCGCTGTGCCGCAGCTTCTACACCATAGCAGCCGGAGCCGAAGTTGATGGTATTCAGGTAATCCTCGAGGATTTCTTCCTTTGAAAGCTGTTTTTCCAGCAAAATGGCCAGATATTGCTCCTGCACCTTTCGGGAAAAGCGGTCAGCAAAGGAATCCTCTTGCGTCCAGTCCGTGAAAACACTGTTTTTGATCAGCTGCTGTGTGATGGTGCTGGCTCCTTCCGAAAAAGAACCGCTGGTCAGTCCTCTCCAGAAGGCGCGCGCAATGCCGCGCAGGTCAATGCCGTTGTGTTCATAAAAACGGGAATCCTCGATGGCGATGATTGCGTTTTGCAGGGTGAGCGGAATCTCTTCAAGAGATACGAGGTCCCGGTTGGACTCAGAAAGCGAGAGGCGGCGCAGGTAATTTCCGTCTTCGTCACAGATCCAGGTGGCCGATCCGGACGGAGAGACGTCGATAGAATCGATGGAAGGAGCGGCCGCGATCAGGCGCCAGATGATGAGGAGCACGGTAAGGCAAAACAGCGCCAGGGCCGCGGCAAATCCGATGCCGATTTTTTTCCAGGGGATGCGTTTTGGCGTTTGCCGGAAATCCCGCAGGGAATTGCGGGTTCCGATCCTTTGTCTGTTTTCATTTGCGTCTTTCATAGGGGCTGATCCTTTCTGTGAACCTGCATATTGTTTTGTGACTGTGATGCTTTGCCTGCTGATGGTGATCGAAGCAAAGATTGTCTTCGCCAGAATGTAACTGTTCAGTACCTTCACAGTTACGGGAAAAAGTCCATTTAAAATCGCTGCGCGATGGGACTTTTTCCTGTAAAATATACGTTTTCATACGTACCTCGCAGCAGGTGCGAGGTACTGTCCTGAATAGTTACGCCAGAATAACATAATAACATTTATGTAGTATTCTCTGAAACAGGCAGTTTTATACCGCAGTTAGGGTGTCTGGTTTGTTTTGTGTGGTTGCTGTGAAGGAGATTTTGTAGTAAGATGACAGACAGATAAAGGAAGGAAGAGGTTTTCGGTTCTATGAAGATTGTATACAAAGGCGGCGAGGCTGAGATTGTGGAAAAAAATCCCGTTTTATCGCAACCGTACGCCCGGTGAACAGCGAAGAGGATGCGTTGGCTTTTATCGCCGCCACAAAGAAGAAATATTGGGACGCGAGGCATAATTGCTTTGCTTATGTGATCGGAGAGCGTCAGGAGCTGCAGCGCTGCAGTGATGACGGTGAGCCGCAGGGGACGGCGGGCCGGCCCATGCTGGAGGTAGTGCTGGGCGAGGACGTTCATAATACGGTTGTGGTAGTGACACGGTATTTTGGCGGCGTCCTTTTGGGGACGGGCGGCCTGGTGCGCGCCTATTCAAAGTCTGTGCAGGAAGGACTCAGAAGCAGTACCATTATTGAAAAGCAGGAGGGAGTGCGGCTGGCGATCCGGACGGATTATGGCGGGATTGGCAGAATTCAGTATCTGCTGGGTTCGCGTGGCCTGCCGGTACTGGATTCCGAGTATACGGATGCTGTGCTTTTGCGTACAGTCGTTCCGAAAGCGCAGGCGTCCGCGCTGCGGGAGGCTGTGACGGAGGCAACTGCCGGCAGGGCAGAATTTCCGGAGGAAACCATGGTTTGCTACGCGATGGTTGACGGAGAAGCGGTTTTGTTTTAAAATGATGATACTATTAAGAACAGCAGGCCGCAGGTCTACGCTCCGCTTTGGTCGTTGCTAAACGATCGTCCACTGGACGATCAGCGCCTGCCCATCCCTGCTGTTTTGAATAATAACAAAAACGAGGTTCACGCAATGGAAACGAATCATATGGATTGCAGGGCGTCTATCGGTGTGTTTGACTCTGGTGTCGGCGGCCTGACCGTGGCCCGGGAGATTATGAGGAATCTTCCGAAGGAACATATCGTTTATTTTGGGGACACGGCGCGCGTACCGTATGGCAGTAAGTCGAAGGTTACGATTGTCCGCTATGCGCGCCAGATTATACATTTTCTGCGGACACAGGACGTCAAGGCGATTGTGATTGCCTGTAATACCGCGAGTGCGCTGGCGCTGGATGAGGTGGAGAAGGAGCTGGATATTCCGATTCTTGGTGTGATTCGCCCGGGTGCCCGGGTGGCGGTGAGCGCGACCCGGAATCGGCGGGTCGGTGTGATCGGGACGGAGAGCACGATCAACAGTCACATGTACCAGAAGCTGATTTACGAAGAAGACCCGACGATTACGGTTTATGAAAAGGCCTGCCCGCTGTTTTGCCCGCTGGTGGAGGAGGGGTGGCTGAAGGACCCGGTTACGAAAGAGGTCGCACGGCGCTACCTGGATGAATTGCTGGAGAAAGACATAGACAGCCTGATTTTGGGCTGTACGCATTACCCGCTGCTGCGCTCCCTGATCCGGGAGCTTGTGGGTGAGAGGATTACACTGGTGAATCCCGCCTATGAGACGGCAAAAGAGCTGGGAGAGCTTTTGAAGCGGGAGGGCCTTGAGAATCCGGATGAACCCGCGGATCCCCCCGCGACGGAACCGTATCGGTTCTTCGTCAGTGATATGGCGGAGAAGTTCGGAAAGTTTGCCAATTCGATCCTGCCTTACGATATCGAGACAATACAGAAGATTAATATCGAGGATTACTGATGGCCGGTGTTTGACGGGAAGCAGGGAACGGAATATCGCGGAACAAAACCATTCCCCGCATTAGCTAGAGGACAGAAGAATGACAAAGGATGTATGGGTGAGTGTAAAGGGCCTCCATCATGTGAAGGGGGCTGGTAATGGTTCGGCGGAGGATGTGCAGGATGACGAGGTGGAGGTTTTCTCTCCCGGAACGTATCATCTGCGCAATGGAAAACATTATGTGGAATACGAAGAGATGGACGAAGAAAGCGGAGAGGTGATGAAAAATCGAATCACACTGCGCGACCGCCATCTGGAAGTACTCCGTCGGGGCACGATATATACAAAAATGATTTTTGAGGAAAATTCGAAGAATGTGAGCTGGTACAATACGCCGGCCGGGAACCTGCTCGCGGGCTTTGATGTGGGTGCAATGCAGGTCTCGGAAAGTGAGGAGCTGATTGAGATCACGGTAGAGTATGCCCTGGAGCTTAATTACGAGCATGTATCGGACAGCCGGATTCGAATCCGCATTATGACGAAGGATCATCTCCCGCCGCTGTCTTCGCTTCGGACACCGCCGCAGAGGGTGGCCGCTATGCCTTCTGCGGAAGGGCGGTAGATTAGCAGAGGTGATTTGGGCAATGTCTCACAACTCAGAGCATAAGAAAAAGTCCCGCCATTTCTGGCGGGATTGTAACATTTCTCAGGCTTTGTTTGATTTTTTGGATGACTTTTGCGTTTTCTGTGACTTCATTGCCTTTTCTTCTTCGTTCAGCTCTTTCTGCTTCCTGGAAACAAAGGATGCCATCCGTTCACGCAGCTTGGGCTTCCCTGCCGGCTTTTTCTCCAGTGTACCGCCGCGGACACTTTTGACTTCCATGATGTAGATGCCGCTGACGACAGCCTTGACTTCCTTTTTGACCGGAATCACGTCGAACACTTTGGCATCGGCAACCAGCGTCATGATACGAGGGCCAACCTTTGCCTTCACGATCGGCAGCTTTGAGCGGCGCATCATCTTGGGCGTCTGGTCAATCACCATCTGGGGAAGACCGGATTCTTTGACGGGCAGCATCTTCTTATCTATAATCAGCATCGAAACGGTCTGCTTCGCGGCCTCCATCTGTTCTTCCTGTGCGATCTGCTTTTTCTGCATCCGCCGCCCGGCAAAATAGAGCACTACCAGCAGGACTACAAGGATAATCAGGATGATCAGTAATACTTTTAGAAAGGTTGACATAGGCACCTCCGTGACTTAGGTTTTGTTTCTTTTGTGATTTCACTGCCGCTTATTTTACCATTCTTTGGGCAAAAGGGCAAGTATAAATCAGTTAATCTTAATTTTTTTAAAATAGCTGTAAAAAATGCGCAGATATGATATACTGGTTAAAATGTCTGCCGGGCCGGAATGCTTTGTTGGACTGCGGCGGGCCTGTTTCTTTAAAACTCAGGAAAAGGAAGGACTTACTTTTATGAAAAGAAAAAATGTTTTGATGGCGTTTTCGTGTGCCTGTGTGATGGCGGTCAGTGTGGCTCCGGCTGCTGTGATGGCAGACGAGGCGGAGGCTGTGGAGACGGAAGCGGCTGCAGAGAGTGAAACAGACGCAGATGTGATCGTGGAAGAAGATACAGAGGATGTGACAGAAGCGGAGACAGAGGCAGTGCGGCCGACTTATACAGCACTGGATTATGTGGTGCTTGGCGAATACAAGGGTCTGACGGTTCAGGTGGATTCTGTGGAAGTGACCGATGAGGATGTCCTGGCGGAGGCAGAAGAACTGATCAGCTATTCGGATGCAGTGGAATGGCTGACAGAGGGCACGGTGCAGGAAGGCGATACCGTGGATATTACTTATGTGGGTACGCTGGACGGCGTGGAGTTTGACGGCGGTTCCGGAGATTACGAGCTGGAGATCGGCTCCGGCACTTTCATTGACGGTTTTGAGGAAGGTCTGATCGGGGTGGAAGCGGGAGAGACTGTTGATCTGAACCTGACTTTCCCGGAGGATTATTATTATGACGAGCTGGCCGGGCAGGATGTCGTGTTTACGGTCACCGTGAATTCGATTATGAGTGTGCCGGAGCTGTCAGATGAAGTGGTGGAGACGGCCACGGATGGGGAATATACGGATGTGGATTCTTACCTGGAATATATCCGCAGCTATCTGGAGGAGGATGCGGATGATACGTGGCTTTACAATGCGCAGGAGGCGCTTTATACGGCGCTGGCGGCCGGGTCTGAGATCACGGAGTATCCGCAGGATCTGGTGGATTACTGTGTGGATGACGCAGTTGCGTATTATGAGCTGATCGCAGGCTACTATTCGATGGAATATGCAGATTTTATCGAGGCTTATTTTGGTTCGGAAGAGGAGTTTATGGAGCTTCTGGAGGATGCGGTGAAGGAGAGCCTGCAGCAGGAGCTGCTTCTGATCGCGGTTGCTGAGACGGAGGAGATGGAGATCTCGGATGAAGAATACCAGGAATGCCTGGAGGAGTACGCGGAGTATTATGGGTGTGAGACTCCGGAGGAGATGGAGGAATATTACAGCAAAGAGGATCTGACGCGGTATTTCCTGATGGATAAGGTCTATGAATTCCTGCAGGAGAATGCGGTG
The DNA here is from genome assembly GCA_021200475.1 of Lachnospiraceae bacterium. Classification (GTDB taxonomy): domain Bacteria; phylum Bacillota; class Clostridia; order Lachnospirales; family Lachnospiraceae; genus Choladousia. The sequence goes on along the minus strand of JAJQGP010000026.1, from coordinate 43,858 downwards.
ATCGAGGTGATTTCCGAGGGTGAGACAGAGACGGAGACAGAGACCGAAGCGTAAGGACCTGTCGCGAAATGATTTGCTCATTCTGCATCGCCTGATACACGAACCGCAAGCGCTAAAAGCCTTATCGCAGCCCGCGGAACGGTGAAGAGTCGTGAGAATGAGCGCTGATTGCAATGATATTTGCCCGGCTGGCTGCATATGCTGTAGAAAAAGCGAAGCAGGGCAGTGGTATGTTTCAAAATGGAAATGAAGTAGTGTTCTGGAAAAAGGCGGCGGTGGCAGTTCTGTTTATCGCCGCTTTTTTTACAGGGAGGCTGGCTGCGTATCTGACTGCAGGCGAGCCCTCCGCGGGCAGACAGAGCTCGGAAGCGGCGGGGGAAACCACCGGCGACGGGGACGTTTCAGAGTCGGCAGGTGAAGGGACAGATGTGACATTATCGGAGAATGCCGGGACTGCGGTTTTGGAGAGCACCGTTTTGTCAGCAGAGGCGACGGAAAACTGGGGGCTGAGCTTTCAGGAGGAAGGAAAAACGCCGGTTGCAAATGCCACAGCAGAGGAACTGGCGCAGTTCGATGCGTATTTTGTTGGCGATACAGAGGAAAAGGTGATATATCTGACTTTTGACTGCGGATATGAGAACGGAAATACGCCGGCGATTTTATCGGCACTGAAAAAACACGGTGTTTCTGCGACCTTTTTTGTCGTCGGAAATTTTGTAGAGGATAATCCGGGCCTGGTAAATCAGGTGCTCGCGGAAGGGCATACTGTGGGAAATCACACGGCGCATCACCCTGACATGTCTGCGATAGCAGATATGGAATCCTTTCAGGCGGAAATAGAGGAACTGGAGAAGCTGTTTTATGAGGCGACCGGGCAGGAAATTTCGAATTATTACCGCCCGCCGCAGGGCAAGTACAGCCAGAGCAATCTTTTGATGGCACAGGAGCTGGGATACCAGACCTTTTTCTGGAGCCTGGCCTATGTCGACTGGTACCAGGACGACCAGCCGACCGAGGAGGAAGCCTTTGAAAAGCTGCTTGGCCGGATCCATCCGGGCGCGGTGGTGCTGCTGCACAATACTTCGTCGACAAACGCGGCAATCCTTGACGAGCTGCTGACGCGATGGGAAGAGATGGGATACCGGTTTGGAACATTGGAGGAGCTGACGCAGGCGAATGAAAGTGCCTGAGTCCGAACTGGAGGTTTTTGGGTTGAGTGACTACTTATTGGATCAGCTGACAGAATATACGGCATCGGATGCTTACCCTTTGCATATGCCGGGACATAAGCGCCAGATGCATCTGTTCGGGGATGCGTTTGCGATCGATCTTACGGAAATTGAGGGGTTCGATAATCTGCATCATGCGGAAGGAATCCTTCTGGAAGCGCAGAAGCGGGCGGCAAGACTGTATGGCGCTGACGAGACGTATTATCTGGTAAACGGAAGCACCTGCGGCATTCTGGCCGCAGTTTCTGCTTCCGTCCGGCGCGGCGGCCGGATTCTGATGGCGCGGAACAGTCATAAGGCCGCTTATCATGCGGCACTTTTAAATGGGCTTCGTGTGAGCTGGCTTTATCCGGATGCGGACACGCGGCGCGGCATATGCGGGAGCATTCGCCCGGAGCAGGTGACGGTTGCGCTTGAAACGGGGATCGAGGCAGTTCTGATTACATCTCCGACCTATGACGGTGTGGGATCGGATATCCGCGCGATCGCGGATGAGGTACACCGGGCGGGCGCGATCCTGATTGTAGATGAGGCACACGGCGCACATTTCGCGATGCATCCGTATTTCCCGGAAACGGCGCTTTCCTGTGGGGCGGATATCGTGATCAACAGTCTGCACAAGACGATGCCGTCCCTGACGCAGACCGCTCTTCTCCATGTAAAAGGGACGCGCGTGAACCGGGAGCGGCTGCGGAAGTATCTTGGTATTTTTCAGAGCAGCAGTCCCAGTTATGTTCTGATGGCCGGGATGGATGAGTGTATTCGTCTGATGGAGACACGGAAAAAGGAACTGTTTGACGGTTTTGCAGGGCGGCTGCAGGTGCTGCGGGAACATCTTGGGAAGATGAAGCGCCTGCATCTTGTGACGGGGGAGGAATCCGGGCTGCATGCGTTTGCGTTCGACCGGTCAAAACTATTGATTTCGACTGAAGCGTGCGGAGGGCTGAGCGGACCGGGGCTTGCAAAGATCCTGCGGGAAGCGTATCATTTGGAGACAGAGATGGCCGCAGAACGATATATTACGGCGATTATGACGGTTGCGGATATACAGGAAGGATTTGAACGTCTGGAACGTGCGCTTCTGGAGACGGACGCATGGCTGGAGGGAGAAATCGGTGATGCTGTGTTGTGCAGCTCTTACCCACTGTCCATGGCACACACGGAGGCGATTCTCACAATGACAGAAGCGGATGGGCTCCCTCATGAGACGGTTTTGCTGGAGGATAGTCCGGGACGGCTGGCGGCGGAATTTGTCTGTCTTTATCCGCCCGGAATTCCGATTTTAGTGCCTGGAGAGCGCATCCCGAAGGAATTGCCCGCTCTGATCACCCGTGATCGGGAGAGCGGATTAAATGTCCAGGGACTGGCAGACTACAGCGGAAGAACCATTCAGTGTGTGGCAACGGAGAGTTAGGAAAAATGGGAAAGATATTTTATATTATGGGAAAAAGTGCGAGCGGAAAGGATACGATCTATGCGGAGCTCCTCTCCAGGACAGAGCTGCAGCTTCGCCCGATTGTCCTGTATACGACGCGCCCGATCCGCGCGAAGGAGACCGATGGAGTGGAATATCATTTTGTGTCTGTGGATGTTTTGCAGCAGATGCAGGCGGATGGGAAAGTGATTGAGTTCAGAACCTACGATACGGTGCAGGGACCCTGGCATTATTTTACGGCAGACAGCGATTTGATTGATCTGGAACAGTTTCATTATCTCGCGCTGGGGACACTGGTATCATATGAAAAGATCCGGGATTATTATGGCGCCGACAGGGTGGTGCCGCTGTATATTGAGGTAGAGGATGAACAACGACTGGAGCGTGCCATGAAGCGGGAAAAAAAGCAGGCTGTGCCGGATTATTCCGAAATGTGCCGCAGATTCCTGGCCGATCAGGAAGACTTTTCCGAAGAAAATATTATGCGCGCCGGGATCACGAAACGATTTTCAAATAATGATGACAGGGAAATCTGTATGAACGAGCTGGCGGAATATATACGGGAGAGGCTGGAAAACAGATAAGGAGGAATTCATTCTCCTATTCGGTTTCAAATTTTTTGAAATGTGTTTACTTTTACGCTCTTATATGACACAATAAAAGCGAGAAAATAAGGTGATGAAATTGCTTGTTAGGGATAAACTTCAATCTCTTGCGGATGAGAATAATGGATATCTGTTGACTTCCGATGTAGTCGCAGCGGGTATTTCGAGGACATACCTTGCCCAATTCGTAAAAGAAAATGCAATGGATCGAGTGGCTAAGGGTATTTATTTGTCATCAACCGGATGGAGAGACGACTATTATATTTTATTTCATGCAAATCAAAAAATTATTTTTTCTCATGAGTCTGCACTTTATTTGCATGATATGACTGATAGAGAACCGCCGCTTGTTTCAGTCACCGTCAGGGCTGGTTACAACGCTACACACCTTCGCAGGAAAGGAATTAAGGTGTATCAGGTAAAACCAGATATGCTTGATGCCGGTGTCAGCAGAGTGAAGACTAATATGGGAAATGAAGTGGCTGCATATGACCGTGAACGCACCATTTGTGATATTGTCCGTTACCATGATGATATAGACTCCCAGACATTTCAGACGGCTATGAAAGAATATATGAGAAGAAAGGACAGGAATCTGAACCGATTGATGAAGTATGCGGCTTTGTTTGGTATTGAGAAAGAAATGAAAAATTATGTGGAGGTTCTGGCATTGGCAATGTAATGCAAGCAGTCAAAAATCTTTTCAGGTGTTGCGGATGTTATTTCACTTCGGAAGTGATGGACTAATCAAGTATCTTTTATGTGTGTATGTTTCTGCTAAAAAAGAACAGCCCTAAATGAGACTCCAGGGCTGTTCTGTAATTTATTTTGTGATCGTCATTTTTACAGGCGGAGTAATATTTTTCCAAATATTACTCATTTATAATATATACCCCCTGAGGATTTCCTGTAACCGAAATAGTAACATTGCTGCCAATGCTATATGAACTAGTTCCATAAAGCAAAATTGCCTGTGTATTATTTACACTTAAATTTCCGCCAGTAATTTTGATATTGTAATCCTTTTGCCCTACAATAGCATCATAGTGATTTGTGCCTATAATACTTCCACTGCTCATCTTAATAGTACCTCCGACGGTAATGACTGCACAGTGTCCATATGGAGCATTCTGATTAATTGTCCCACCTTTCATAATGAAAGAGCCACCTTCATTCAGTACAACATACTGGCAGTAATTTTCACCCGACAAGGTTCCGTTACTAAAAGTTACTTTTCCTTCATTATAAATTACTGTCCCGCTGGTGCTATACGCCGAGCTGTTTGTAAAGCGTCCGCCAGAAATCTTCATTGTGCTATTACTATAATTTTCGATCAAGTTACACCGTGAAGTGGATGAAAACTCGCCTCCTTTAATAGTAATTACGCCTCCTTTGTTTACCAGAATTCCATCTTTTACAGAAGAAACATCGTAATTACTTTTAATCTCTGTGAAACTGCCATTTTTGATCAATAAAGTGTTCGTGTTAATTATCTCAGTCTTAAATGTCCCTTTATTAATCGTTAATTTACCAGCATTCTTAATTATTCCTTCATATGTTCCGCTTGATATTTTAACATTGGCGTTCTTTTTAACAGACATGACAGTATTTCCAGCAGAATTCTTAATCGTCCCATTTTTAATTGTAATCGTCCCATTCTTGATATTCAAATAGGATGTTCCTTTGAATTTAATAGTCTTATTGTTTAAATCGAGTATAAAAGACTTCCCAGTACTATTTACTCCCACATTTTTAGAATAGGAAATGTTCTTTTGCAAAACAATCGTCTGTCCATCCTCTACTTCCTTAATGGCAGAAGAAAGGGATGTGTAGGTTTTTTCACCTATTACTGCTACTGTTGTTGCTGCCAAAGACGTTGCTGCTATAATCAATGAGAAGGTAAAACAAATCATTAATGAAAATATAATTTTTCCGATATTTTTTTTCATTTTTTCTTCTCCTTTAAGAAGGTTATTTTGAATTTTTTAATATATAGCAATTCCTGCTTATACAGCCTTGTTTTTTATATTTAAGTTTAAATCACCTCATTGTAATTTATTTTGTGATCGTCACTTTTAGCTTGCTGCTCCACGCAGAATAGTACTTTGTACCGTTTACAGTCTTATAAGTGCGGATTCGTACATAATAGGTGCTTCCTTTTGTCAATCCCGTCAGAGTCTTGCTGCTCTTTGTCGCTCCAGAAACAGTTTTTTTCTTGCTCGAACCAAAGGAGCTACTGGTAGATAGTGAAAAACTCGTTTTGAATGTTCATATATCTGTTTTGGATTCAAGGCGACATTTTTACATAGACACATTTTGTTATTTAGATATTGTAGAATAGCCGCAGCCTCTGTCGGAAATTGTTCAATAAGCGATTGAATTCGGTATTGACAAAAACGGAGAAAAACGAGAAATCGGAATATTACACTTTAACCATAAAACACAGGTTCTTTTTGACCTGTCAAAGGAGAGGAAAAACAATATGTTTAATAGCCTGAACAGCATATAGTCCTGGATTTCTATTATTATCAGTCTGTCATCCGGCGTGGCAGCCGCATTGCATACCGGATGTATCTGAAGTACATACGGTGGAAACGAGATGAGATAAGGAGATTGAAGACGATATCAGAGAATGTAAAATGCTCATCAGAAACGGGGAACTGCAGATAAAGAAAGATTACGTGTATGAGGACAGGGAAACCTGGCGGAAGACCTGTGACCGTTTCCGTGAGGAGGGCATCAATGTCTGCCATACGGAGGCCAGGGAAGTCCCAGATAGGCCAAGGGATAATGTTTAAGTATTACCGTAACCTACGGGGAACTTGACCATCTGGTAGTAAAATGCGGTAGAATGTTTCTGAAGAACTGGAATGACGCGGGAATTCAGATGTGGGATACCGCGCATCTGAAAAGGACAGATTCCAGTGTCATTCTGAATATCCCTAGCTGGCGTTATTGTCGCGAAACAGGCAGGGCGCGATACAGGATTTCAGTATAACAGAAGGATAACGGGGGAAGATATGTTTGGAAGCATCAGAAATGTACAGTTCTGGGTTATCAGTATCCTTATCTGCGTTTTCTTATCGGCATTGCTCCTATCATATATATTCTTCAAAATTGTTACGAAAAATGAACTACCGAAACACTTTGTTAACAAATATATAGGAAAATTTCGCCAAAATTTAAGGAATTATATGAAAAAAATATGTTATAATTACTAAAAATTTTGAGCGTGAAGAGAGGGAGAGTTGTGATGTGGGAGAGATTAAGAAAAGACGCATTGCGCAAGATGACTTTTGTATTATTTTCAATGTTATTAATGGTATCTGGGTTACTGTTGATGGATGAGATGTCATACCATGCTGCTGCAGCAGAAATGACAGAGACAGTGTTGGACGGCTGGGTAACAGATGCCGCCGGAAAGATTCATTATTATGTAAATGGAGAGAAACTTACCGGACTACAGGTGATTGATTCAAAAATGTACTATTTTACGTTGGAAAAGGGCAATATGCTCCAGAGTTCCTGGAAAAAATTTGCAGAAGGAAAACGTTATTTTTGCAAGGATGGAACCTGCGCGACCGGGCTTAAGAAGGTAGGGGATAATACCTATTATTTTGATACGGAAACAGGCATTATGGCAACAAGCACCTGGATGACATTTTCTGCGGGCAAGTCGTATTTTACTTCTGGCGGTGTTCGTGTGACCGGAAGGAAGAAAAAAATTGATGGGAAATACTACTATTTTAACTCAAAAGGGATTATGAAGACTGGGCTCAGGACGATTAATTCCAAGACATTTTATTTTAGTCCTTCGACTGGAGTGATGGTACAATCGAAATGGGTCACATTTTCAAATGGAAAGTCCTATTTTAATTCTAATGGAGTACGCGCCATTGGTCTGAAAAAAATCAGCGGGAAATACTATTATTTTAATACAAAAGGAATCTTGCAGACCGGAACCATTACGGTGGGCAGTGACACATATTATGCGGATAGCACAGGAGTGCTGGAGCATTGGATTGTGGATGGGGTTTACTATAATTCTGCGGGCGAGAAAATGGATTCGGTAGCTGTAAAAGAGTTCCAGACGATGCTTCGCGCAGAGGCGATTGCGGAAAGCATTACGACTTCTGACATGACGCAGGCACAGAAACTGAAGGTTTGTTTTGACTGGGTGATGTCGAAGCACTATGCGACCATGACAGTTGGAATTAATTATCCGGGATGGACGGCAGATCACGCGAATGACCACTTCCTCTACGGACGGGGAAACTGTTTTGCGGATGCCTGCGCGATGGCCTATTTGGCGGTAGCGATCGGTTATACGGAAGTCTATGTATGTTCGGACAGTACGGGGTCGGGGGCGCATGGATGGTGTGAGATTAACGGCCTGGTTTATGATCCACTGTTTGCACAGGCGAAGAGCTATTCGAAATATTATGGTGCTTCATACAGCAGCTATTATACTTCGAAACCGGCGTTGCATGTTAAAATAGAAAAGAATTGAATGAACGGAGGGAAGAAAAAATGAAAAATGTTTTAAAAAGGATGCTGGTTTTGTTTCTCTGTCTGGCGATGATGCAGACATCGATTGTATCAGAGAGCCTGGGACTGACGACGGTGACGGCGCAGGCGGCGACGAAAAATGGCCTGGTGAAGAAAAACGGAAAATATTATTATTATGAGGATGGTGTGAAGGTGACCAACGCCTGGAGGACAGTTACAAAGACCTCCGCAAGCGGAAAAACGACGACCAATCGCTATTATTTTAATTCCAAAGGCGCTGCCGTGATGGCGACGACTTCAACAAATGCTACCTATAATATTAAGGTCAGGACGATTAATGGCAAGAAATATGGTTTTGATACGAAAGCGCGCATGGCGGTTGGTGCTTATGTAAATGAAGACAACGGAAAGCTGTATTATTTCAGCTCAAAGGGTGTGTATAATGCAACAAAGACCGCGAAGCTCCGCAAAGCTGCGAAAGAAGGGGCGGATCTGGCAAAGCTGGTGAAGCTTCTGGGCACTCCGAAGAAGAGGACAGAGAGCAGCAGCTGTCTGTATCTGGGGTATACGGATATTACGCTGGTTTATGATCATTTTACGGTATACGGACTGCGCGCGCCGGACAGTACGGCTGAGACTGTGTATGCGATCTACGCGGATTGATGTGACCCGGGAGAGCCGGAAGGCAGCGAAGAGAAGCAGGGATATCCGGGAGGAGGATAAGAGCGATGAAAGGAATGAAGAAATGGACAGCGCTGCTGCTTTTGAGTGTAGTGGTAATGCTGTGCGCGGCTCCGGTGCTTACGAGTACGGCAGCTTCAGAGACGGCTTCCTCGACCGAGAAAAACGGTCTGATCACAAAAAACGGCAAGCTGTATTATTATAAGAACGGCAAGCTGGTGAAGGACAAGCTGGGAATAAAGATTGATGGGAATTATTACAAGATCAGTAAAAAGGGTGTCTGCAAGAAGGTAAGCGAAGCGGCCGGCCGTGCGGGGATCATGCTGGAAAAAATCGGCAGGGCGAGCACGGACAGCAAAACTTTAAAAAAGGCGTTTACCTGGTGTTCGACGCAGATTGCGTACCGGGCAGATTGCGGGACACCTGCGTCCGGCCAGTCAAAGGCGGCCTATTATTCGATCTATGGGTTTAAAAATAAAAAAGGCGACTGCAATGTCATGGCAGCTACGTTTTACCAGATGGCCAAAGTACTTGGATATGACGCGAAATTTGTCACGGGCTATATTGTTTCCGGATATAACGAAGACGGGAGCGTGATTCTGGCGAAGCATGCGTGGGTTACGATTACAATCAAAGGAACCAAATATGTGTACGATCCGAATTTTGCCTATGTGCAGCATACTCTGAATAATAATGCAAGTGCACACAGCGGATATAAAATGACTTATACAAAGACAGGTACGAAGCAGCAGTATATTTATTACTCATCGAAGAAAAAGCTGTTGAAATAATGGAATGGGAAGGAAAAAGAGACATGAAAAAGAAGTTTGCAATGAGAGCGGGAAGTATGTTACTGGCGGCTGCGCTTGGCGTTTCGGGAGCCTGCGGTGCCGACACGTTTGTTTTTGCTGAGGAAGAAGCGGAGATGGCGGTCGCAGAGCTGGAGACAGAAGCGGCGGAGGACACAGAGGCGGCTGAGCCGGCGGAGGTAGAAGTTACTCTGGATGAGACAGCCCTGACGATCAGGAACGAAACCGGTTTTGCAGTGAGCGAGGTATCTGCGGCAGATCTGACTGCGGATGAGGATGGTGAAAATGACGCAGAGGAAGGGACGGATAGCGATTCCGCAGAATCGACCGGAGAAGAACAGGCGGGTCTGGTTCTTGTGTTTACCCTGGAGGATGGGACAGAGCATGTGTTTGAAGTGTCAGAAACGTCTGAACTGACCGCGCTGGCTGATCTTACACTGACGGAAAAAATCGGATTTTTCTTCCTTTCCGGGACAGATGCAAATGGCGATGCGAAGTTTTTTTATGAGACTGCGGACGAGATTACACTGGAAGAATCGGTGACAATGTACGCGATCGGGTCGGTGACCATTCGCGAAGAGGCAGATGGCTCATCCGAGGCGTTGGGCTATGTGGATCGGGGAAGTGAAGTAGAGGTCCTTGGAGGGACATCGACCTGGTTCCTGGTGAAGCAGAGCGAGACTACCGGATATGTGGCCGCGCGTTATCTGACAGCAGATGCGGCGGAGGCACAGGCTGCGGTGGAAGCGGAAGCAAGTGCACAGGCCGCAGCGCAGGCAGCGGCAGCGGCGGCAGCACAGGATGCAGCGGCACAGGCAGCAGCGGCTGCGGCTGCGGCTTCAACAGCGGCTGACAGCAGTTCTGGCACATCGGAAACACCGGCTACTGATGATGCGTGTCTTACCGGAGGGGTTTTAAACTAAAAAAGTATGTCACTGGTATCGAATCAATTTCTTCTGCTGGCCGGGGCGAGTCTGCTGGTCTATTATCTCGCCCCGGCGAGGATTCGCTGGATGGTTTTGCTGCTGTTCAGCTATCTTTATTACATAATGGGCGGAATCTGGCTGACGGGATATCTGTTTTTTTCTACAATTGTTACGTTTGTGGCGGCACGTCTGATCGGTTACCTCTATGAAAAGGGGGAGGAACCAAAGAAAGCCAAATGGATTCTGGTTCCTGCGCTGCTTCTCAACCTGGGAATGCTGTGTGTTCTGAAATATACCGGCTTCCTTCTGGATAATGTCAACGCGCTTTTCCACACAAGCCTGCGGGGGATGGATCTGGTGCTTCCGCTTGGACTTTCTTTTTATACCTTTCAGTCTTCCGGTTATCTTCTGGATGTTTACTGGAAAAGAGTAGAAGCAGAAAAAAATCCATTGAAATATGCGCTGTTCGTTTCTTATTTTCCGCAGCTGATGCAGGGGCCGATTGGCCGCTACAGCCTGCTGGCGCATCAGCTTTATGAGCCGCACGGCCTGAAGCGGGAGAATCTGGTAAGGGGCGCTGAGCGGATGCTGTGGGGCTTCTTCAAAAAAATGGTAATCGCGGACTGGGCGGTGGTCTTTGTGGACGCTATTTTTGACACACCGGATCTGTATCAGGGAGTGGCTCTGTTCGGAGCGATTTTCTACATGATTGAACTGTACGCCGACTTTTCCGGTGCGATGGATGTGGTGATCGGACTATCGCAAATGTTTGGCATTACGCTGGAAGAAAACTTCCGGCGGCCGTTTTTTGCGACTTCTATGTCAGACTTCTGGCATCGCTGGCACATTACCCTGGGGAACTGGATGAAAGAGTATCTGTTTTATCCCGTTTCTCTGTCCGGCTGGATGGCGAAGTTTTCGAAATGGGCAAAAAAAACCTTCGGGAGAAAGACAGGAAGAGTGCTGCCGATCGCCCTGGCGGATATCATTGTATTCCTGGCCGTCGGCGTCTGGCACGGGCCGCAGTGGAAATATGTGGTCTATGGCCTTTATAATGGTCTGATCATTGGTACGAGCGAGCTGCTGGCGGGGAAGTATCGGGAATGGAAAAAAGCATTGCATATCACGGGAAAGGAGCGCTGGTATTTTGCGTTCATGCTTATCCGCACTCTGTTCCTGACCCTGACCCGCATGTATTTTGACCGGGCGGATTCCGTGCGGGCGGCGCTTTCCATGATGAAAAGTACGCTGACCAGTTTTCAGCCCTCCGTGCTTCTTACCATACCGGCAGGGCGGGATGGACTCAGCTTTACACCGTACGCGCTGCTGATCATTGTCTGCGGGTGTGTGGTTCTGTTTACAGTAGAGGTATTGCAGGAGAGGGGAATCCGGGTTCGGGAGTCGCTTGCGAAGCTTCCTCTTCCGGCGACAGCCGCCATTTATTTTATACTGCTCCTGTCGATCGGCTTATTTGGCTCAACAGCCGCGGTGAAAGGGTTTATTTATGCGCAGTTTTGAGAATATTTCCCCACAGCAGTGTACGAACGGGGCAGAAAAAAGAAAATCCGTGACGGTAAATGCGGATGTTTTCATGGAGAAGCAGCGGATGAGGCGAAAACGGACGATTGGAAAGACCATTCTGGTGCTGGCAGTTTTTGCGGCACTCCTTGTCGCGCTGGACCTGGCGCTGTATCCCTGCACCTTTATTCGCAGCGATATCCATGCGATCAGTACGACACAGTATGACGATATCATTGTGGGAGATTCCCATGGAAAAATGAACATTGACCCGGAGGCGATGGAGGAAGTCACCGGGCGCAGCGGTCATAATGTCTGCGTCGGCGGCGAATATGGGATTGACGCTTATTATCTTGTAAAGCTGGCGGCGGAAAAGCAGAATCCCACAAGAGTGATTTATGAGATTTCACCGGGGTATTTTGTGACGGAAAAAGAAGAAGGGAATAATTATCTGCTGTTTTATCATGAATTTCCGCTCTCCTGGTCGAAGGTGGAGTATTTCTTTGATGCGATCGCACAGACGAATTTCCGGACTGTCCTCTTTCCGTGGTACGAGTATTCTCTGTCCTACGAGCTTCCGCTGATCGCAGAGACTCTGACGCACAAGCTGACAGGGGATTACAGCATCGACAGTGAGACGAGCACGACGCAGGTTTATCATGAGAGCGGTTTTATCGAGCGTTATGCCGTTGACACGAGTGCACTGCAGCTGACCGAACCGATTCTCTATGAGGAGGGTGCGATTGTAGAAGAAAATATGGAATATCTGAAAAAGACGATCGAATTCTGCCGGGAGAATGGGATCGAGTTTGTGGCTGTAACGACGCCGATTCCAGCCGCGACGCTGGGTACCTGGTGGGATAATTTCACAGCCGCGTGGGAATATTTCGAAGCCTTTTTTGAGGAAGAGGGTGTGTCGTACCTGAATTTTAATACAGATTATTATTTCTCATTTTCGCATGAAATTGAGGATTACACGGATTATGACGGACATATGAATGGCGGCGCTGCCAGGAAATTTTCGAAGGTGCTGGCGGAGCTGCTTACATCTGCGGAGGAATAAGAGAAGGATGGTTACTGGTCACAACACGACCACGCACTTGCTGCGTGGTCAGGGCTTGTCTCACACGAAGTGCGGGATGCCATCCGGCGAGGGATGAAGACGTAGTGGAAGGGTGACCGGAGAGGAGGTAAAGTATGAAAACAAATGCGCTAGAATATCTGGAAGAATCTGCCAGACGCTTTGGGGATAAGGTTGCGTTTGCAGACGCTGCGGACAGCTGCACCTTTGGCGAGCTGCGGGATCACGCAGAGCGGATCGGGACGGCGCTTGCCGCATGGGTTCCGGTGAGGAAGCCGGTGCCGGTTTTTATGGAAAAAAGTGTGGAGACGATCGGTGTTTTTATGGGCACTCTTTATGCAGGCGCGTTTTATGCGCTGGTGGACACAAAGCATCCGGCTGCGCGGATCCGGCAGATTCTGGATGTACTGCAAAGCAATGTGATCGTTACTTCCGAAAAATATTTAAAGGACCTGCAAAAGCTGGACTTTACGGGAAAAATTCTGATGGCGGAGGAGCTTGTGCGTTCGAAAAAGGATGAGGAGCTGCTGGCGCGGATTCGCGCGCAGGCGCTGGATACCGATCCGCTGTATGGGAATTTTACCTCCTGTTCCACCGGGGTTCCCAAGTGTGTGGTAGTCGGGCATCGCTCGCTGCTGGATTTTATCGATTGCTTTACGGAGCTTTTTGGTATCACGGATCAGGATGTGCTGGGTAATCAGGCGCCCTGGGATTTTGATGTTTCCGTGAAGGATATTTATTCCGGACTGAAAACCGGGGCAACGGTGCAGATCATTCCCAGGCAGTATTTTTCTTTTCCGATGAAGCTGCTGGATTTTCTGGAGGAACGGCAGGTGACAACTCTGATCTGGGCAGTTTCAGTGCTCTGTATTGTCAGTACGCTGAATGGATTTGACTATCGGGTGCCCGGGAAAATCCGCAGGGTTCTGTTTTCCGGAGAGATGATGCCGGTGAAGCATCTGAATATCTGGCGCAGCTATTTGCCGGATGCCATGTTTGTAAATCTGTATGGTCCTACGGAAATCACCTGCAATTGTACCTGGTATGTGGTGGACCGGGAGTACGAGCCGGGGGATGTGCTGCCCATGGGGAAGGCGTTTCCAAATGAAAAAGTGTTTCTCCTGGATGAGGAGGATCATTTGATTGATTCCTCCCGGACGGATGTGAGGGGCGAGCTCTGCGTGAGCGGTTCAGCGCTGGCGCTGGGGTATTATCGGAATCCGGAACAGACCAGGGGGGGGGTATTCGTGCAGAACCCGCTGAATGACTGTTATCTGGAGACAATCTATCGAACCGGCGATCTGGCCTATTATAATAAAGAAGGAAATCTTTGCTTCTCGAGCAGAAAGGACTTCCAGATCAAGCATATGGGACATCGAATTGAACTGGGAGAGATTGACAACGCGATGGAAAAGATTCCCGAGATCAGGAGAAGCTGCACGATTTTTGATGCGGACGCGCAGAAGATTGTCTGCTTTTACGAGGGAGATATGGAGCGCAGGCCGCTCGCAAAAGCGCTGGGGCAGCTCCTGCCGTCCTTTATGGTGCCGAATGTACTTCGGCAGATGGATGCGCTGCCTTTGAATAAAAACGGAAAAATTGACAGAAAAGCATTGATGGATTATTATAGGGAACGACAGAAGGAATCGTTCCCTATAAAGAGATAAAGGTAATCTACACGATCGCGCAGGGAAGAGCTGCTCAGGCAGCCCGTGTTCTGCGGATTGCTGCTCAGAGCAGCAGAAAAAAGAAGGAGAAAAAATATGGAAACATTACTGGAAATTCTCGAGGACATTCAGCCGGATGCAGATTATCAGAATTGTGATACACTGATTGATGATGGGATACTGGATTCTTTTGCCATTCTGTCGATCGTGAGTGAGCTTCAGGATGAGTATGGCATTAAAATTACGCCGGCCGATCTGACGCCGGAGAATTTTAATTCCGCAAACGCGCTGTGGCAGATGGTGTGCCGGCTAAAAGGCTGATTTATGGCTGCGATTTACTTCACAGAATCCTCAAAGTATGATATACTGTAACAGGCAAAAAGAGAGAAGCTGACATTCGGAACAGCGGGCCCGTTTTTTGTGCTAAACGGTTCGCACAGGGCAAAACGTCCGTGATGCGCACAGGAGGACATAATGGCAGGATTTCAGAGCATTCTTGGACATAAAAAAGAGATCGCGCACCTTGAGAGAGCGATTCGCTCCGGTAAGGTGAGCCATGCGTATATATTGAATGGGGAAAAGGGAACCGGGAAAAGCGTGCTTGCGAACGCATTCGCCCAGACACTGCAGTGTGAGAATGTGCATGCACCGGAGCTCATCTCTGGACCGGGGGAGGAAGGACTTCTCCCGGCGGAGCTGGCCAGTCGGAATGTGGAGGCCTGCGGGAGATGCCATTCCTGCAGACAGGCCGAGAGCGGAAACCATCCGGATATCATCTATGTGCGGCACGAGAAGCCGGCAAGCATCGGTGTAGACGACGTGCGGGAGCAGCTGGTCGGCGATGCGCAGATTCGCCCATACAATGGCAAATATAAAATATATATCATCGCCGATGCGGAAAAGATGACGCCGCAGGCGCAGAATGCGATCCTTAAGACGATTGAGGAACCGCCGGAGTATGTGATTATTCTGCTTTTGACGGCAAACGACCGGGCGCTTCTGGATACGATCCGTTCCAGGTGTGTGACGCTGAATCTGAAGCCGGTGCCGGATGAGGTTGTGAAAGCGTATCTGATGGAGAAGATTCAGATACCGGATTATCAGGCGGATATCTGTGCGGCGTTTGCCCAGGGAAATATCGGCAAGGCGGAACGCCTGGCCTCTTCGGAGGATTTCAACGCGATCAAGGCTTCCGCGATGCGCCTGGTTCGCAACGCGGGGGAGATGGAGATCAGCGCCATCATTGATTACGTGAAAGAGGTGCAGGAGTATCGGATTTCCATTCAGGATTATCTGGATATCCTCGCGCTCTGGTACCGGGATATGGTATATTATAAGGCCACGAGAGATATTGACGGCCTGATTTTTAAAGAGGAACTGCGCACGATCCGGGAGACCGTCCGCAGATGTTCTTATGAGGGGGCAGAAGAAGTAATGAAAGCCATTGAGACGGCAAAGACGCGCCTGAGCGCGAATGTCAATTTTGACCTGACAATGGAGCTTCTGTTTCTGGTGATTAAGGAGAATATTCATGGTTAAAATTATTGGAGTCCGGTTCCGCAATGCGGGTAAAGTCTATTATTTTGACCCGAAATCTTATGAGATCCATTCGGGAGATCATGTGATCGTAGAGACTGCGCGCGGAATCGAGTATGGCACTGCGATCGGCGGTGTGCGTGAGGTGGAGGACGATAAGGTCGTGCCGCCGCTCAAGGAAGTGATTCGGATGGCGACGGAGGAGGACGACGCCCACGCGCTGCGCAACCGCGAAAAGGAGCGGGAAGCCATGCGGATCTGCCGGGAAAAGATCCAGAAGCATGGTCTGGAGATGAAGCTGATCGACGCGGAATACACGTTTGATAATAATAAAGTCCTCTTTTATTTTACCGCGGACGGGAGGATTGATTTCCGTGAGCTGGTCAAGGATCTGGCGGCGGTTTTCCGTACACGGATTGAGCTGCGGCAGGTCGGCGTGCGCGATGAGACGAAGCTTCTGGGCGGCGTCGGTATCTGCGGGCGCGTTCTCTGCTGTCATTCTTACCTGTCTGATTTTGCACCGGTATCAATCCGGATGGCTAAGGAGCAGAACCTTTCGCTGAATCCGACCAAGATTTCCGGTGTCTGCGGCCGGCTGATGTGCTGCCTGAAGAATGAGGAGGAGACTTACGAATACCTGAACAGCCGCCTTCCGGGGCAGGGGGATACGGTAACGACGGCGGACGGACGGTCCGGCGTGGTGCAGAATGTCAATGTTCTGCGCCAGAGAGTTAGGGTCCTTTTCGAGGAAGACGAGGATAAGGAGCTGGAAGAGTTCGATGTGGGCGAGCTGAATTTTCACCCCAGACGCAGGAAAGAGAAAAGCGGTAAGAACAAGGACAGGGACCGGGAGAAGGACAGCCGGCGTTCCCGTTCCGGAGGCGGTGAGACGCAGGAGGAGAGAGAACTGCGTGAGCTGGAAGCGCTGGACAAAAAAGAAGGAAAAACGAAACGGCGTAACGATTGAGACGATGAGGAAAAGGAAATACGTTGCATGGAAGTTCACTTAAAAGAAGACGAGCACCTCGATGACCTGTACCGCAATGGGCTCAGAATTATCCAAAGTGAGCATTTGTTCCGTTTCGGAATGGATGCGGTATTACTGTCCGGGTTTGCCCGCGTAAAGGAAGGCGGTCAGGCGCTTGATCTGGGGACAGGCACCGGAATTATACCGATCCTGCTATCGGCGAAGACACCGGGGCGGCATTTTACCGGTCTGGAAATTTCGCCCGCGAGTGCGGATATGGCGGCGCGCAGTGTTCTGTTGAATGACCTGTCCGACCGGATTGCCATTGTAAAAGGAGATATCAGGGAAGCCGACGCGCTGTTCGCACCGGCTTCTTTTGATACCATCACCTCCAATCCGCCCTATCTTAAGGACAGCCATGGCCTTTTGAATCCGGATCTGGAGAAAGCCGCGGCACGCCATGAGGTTCTGTGTACTCTTGAGGATGTGGTGCGGGCGGCCGCGAAGCTGCTGGTGCCTGGCGGACATTTTTATATGGTTCATCGCCCGTTCCGGCTGGCGGAGATTATCTGCGTGCTTTCCAGATATCGGCTGGAGCCGAAGCGAATGCGCCTTGTTTACCCTTACGTGGACAAGGAGCCAAATATGGTGCTCATCGAAGCCGTGCGCGGCGGGCGGGCGCGGATGACGGTGGAGAAGCCATTGATTGTGTACGATCAGCCTGGCGTGTACAATCAGGAGATTACAGAGATTTACGGGTATTAAGGATCTGTCGCGAAATTATATGCCCATCTTGCACCGGCTAACGCGCGAATCGCAAGCGATAAAATCCTCAGCGCAGCCCGCTGCGCCTACGTTTTTATCGCTTGTGCTTCACACATTATCCGGCGCAATCTGAACATATTATTTTGCGGCAGCTCCTAAGTAAAACGACTCACATCATTTAGCATAAAAAAGGAGACCTGAGAGAATGGAGGAGAAAAAAACGGTATCGTCCGGCGCCGGCCGTCTCTACCTCTGCGCTACCCCGATTGGCAATCTGGAGGACATTACGCTGCGTGTACTCCGTACGCTGAAGGAAGTCGATCTGATTGCGGCGGAGGATACGCGCGGCAGCATTAAGCTGCTGAATCATTTTAACATTCATACACCGATGACGAGTTATCACGAGTATAATCGTATCGAAAAAGCACATACCCTGATCGCGAAAATGCTGACGGGCAGCAGTGTTGCCCTGATTACAGACGCCGGGACGCCAGGCATTTCCGACCCGGGCGAGGATCTCGTGCGGCTGTCCATGGAGGCGGGGATTGAGGTGACCTCCCTGCCGGGCGCCTGCGCCTGCGTGACCGCGCTGACCCTTTCCGGACTTCCAACGCGCCGTTTCTGTTTTGAGGCATTTCTGCCTGCAGACAAAAAAGAGCGGCGGCAGATCCTGGAGGAACTGAAGACTGAGACGCGAACAATCATTCTCTACGAGGCTCCGCACCGGCTCGTGCGGACACTTACGGAGCTGTTTGAGACGCTCGGCGACCGCCGGGCGACGATCTGCCGCGAACTGACGAAAAAGCATGAGACGATTTTTGCCACGACCCTTCAAAGGGCGCTTGCCTGGTATCAGGAAAATGAACCGCGCGGCGAATGTGTAATCGTAATGGAAGGGCGCAGCCGGGAGGATATGAAGCGAGAGGAACAGCTGCAATGGGAGACGCTGACGATCCCGGAGCATGTCGCATTGTACGAAGCGCAGGGGATGGAGCGCAAAGAAGCAATGAAGGCAGCTGCAAAGGATCGCGGGATTTCGAAGCGCGATGTGTATGCAGCGCTGGTGTAAGAGGAAAGGAGGAAAACAAAAATGGCAGAATTTATTTTTGACCGGGAAGCGTATGACAGGCGGATGGAATGGTATCTGGACGCGCGTTTTGGCATGTTTATTCACTGGGGACTGTATGCGATCCCGGCGCGCGGCGAATGGGTGCGCAGCGTGGAGCAGATGCCGAAGGAAGACTACATGAAGTATTTTAGGGAGTTTGACCCGGTGGATTATGACCCGCGCAAGTGGGCGCATGCGGCAAAGCGGGCGGGTATGAAGTACATGGTGATGACGGCGAAGCATCACGATGGCTTTTGCCTGTTTGACAGTCAGTACACGGATTTCAAGTCCACGAACACGAAGAGCGGCCGGGACCTGGTGGGAGAATATGTGGAAGCGGTCCGCGCGGAAGGGCTGAAGGTAGGCTTATATTTTTCCCTTTTGGACTGGTACCATGAGGATTTCCCGCATTATGGGGACGCGAACCATCCGATGCGGAATAACCCGGCCTATAGCAATGAGAACCGCGATTTTAACCGCTATCTGGACTATATGCACAACCAGGTGCGCGAGCTTTGTACCAATTATGGGAAGCTGGATATCCTCTGGTTTGATTTTTCCTATGATGAACTGCGCGGTGAGGCGTGGAGAGCGACGGAGCTGGTGCAGATGGTGCGTTCCCTGCAGCCGGAGGTGATTATTGATAACCGGCTTGAGGTGAGCGGCGAAGGCTTCGGTTCTCTGGCAGAAGGGCATCCGACGCCGTATCACGGCGATTTCGTCAGCCCGGAGCAGATCATTCCACCCAAAGGACTGCGGGACGTGAATGGAAATGACCTGGCCTGGGAGGCCTGCTTTACAATGAATAACAGCTGGGGGTATCACGCGACGGATCATTTCTATAAACCGGCTTCCATGCTGATCCGGAAGCTGGTGGAGTGCGTCTCGAAGGGCGGCAATATGCTGCTGAATGTGGGGCCGGATGCGCGCGGGAACTTCCCGCCGGAGGCGACGGAGCGTCTGGAAGCGATCGGCGCGTGGATGGATAAAAACAGCCGCAGTATCTACGGCTGCGGCAAATCTGAGCTGGAAAAACCGGACTACGGCCGTATCACTGCGGGCGACCATCGGCTGTATTTCCATGTGTTTGAAAACACGGTTGGAGCCGTCCCGCTGACGGGTGTAAAGCGGGAGGACGTCGAGGCAATCCGCTATCTGGAGAGCGGCGCGGAGATTCCGATCAAAAGCGACTGGGTCTACGCAGATTACCCGGATATCGTCTTTGCGTCGCTGGGTGAGAACCCGGTATTGCCGGATCCGGTGGATACGGTGATTGAAGTGATATTGAAATAAATGAAAAACAGCCTTTCGCAGGTCATGATCTGCAGAGGCTGTTTTTTGAATGCGCACGACCGCGTAAGGAATATTTCTGGCTAACGCCAGACGCGGCCGGCGCAGGCGAGTAGGATTCGGCAAGCCGCCCCTGCCCGATCTGTTCTGAACGGATGACAGAATTAATAGTAAATCACGCGTACCTTCTTCACCCCGTCAATGGCGCGTATTTTTTCAATCACTGCTTTGTCTGGCAGCGTGTCGCAGTCGATCAGGGTGTAAGCAGCCTCGCCGCGGCTCTTGTTTGTCATGTTCGGGATGTTGATGCCTTCCTGGGAGAGCAGGGAGGAGAAGCTCACGATCATGTTCGGCCGGTTCACATTCATAATGCAGATGCGGCACGCGCATTTTTCCGGCGGCAGGGTGCAGCTCGGGTAGTTGACCGAATTGCGGATGCGCCCGGTCTCGATAAAGTCGCGCAGCTCGTCGACAGCCATGGCCGCGCAGTTGTCCTCGGACTCTGCGGTCGAGGCGCCCAGGTGCGGTGTGGCGATGACGTTTAGCATATGGCAGGTTTTGGGGTTCGGGAAATCGGTCATATAGCGGCGGATGCGTCCGGAGGCGAGACCTTCGGCCATATCGTCGTCATTTACCAGCAGGTCGCGGGCGTAGTTCAGAATAACAGTGCCTTCCTGCATCATCGAGATGGCTTCCTGATTGATCATTCCGCGTGTGTCGTCCAGAAGCGGCACGTGCAGGGTGATGTAATTGCAGTTTGCGTAAATGGCGCCCGGTGTCTCTACGATCTTTACCTGACGGGAGAGGCGGAGCGCTCCGCTTACGGAAAGATAGGGGTCATAGCCGATGACATGCATACCGAGCGCGTCCGCCGCGTTCGCTACCTCAATGCCGATCGCGCCAAGGCCGATCACGCCGAGCGTTTTGCCTTTCAGCTCCGTCCCGGCAAATTTTTTCTTGCTTTTTTCCATGTCTTTGGAAATGGTCTCATCTTCGCGGTTTTCTTCAACCCAGCGAATCCCGCCGTCGATGTCCCGTGCCGCGAGCAGCATCCCGGCAAGCACCAGCTCTTTTACTCCGTTTGCGTTCGCGCCCGGTGTATTAAAAACGACAATACCCTGCTCGGTGCAGCGATCCAGCGGAATGTTATTTACACCTGCCCCGGCGCGCGCGATCGCGACCAGGTTTTCCGGCAGCTCCAATGCATGCATATCCGCACTGCACACCAGCACCGCATCTGCCTCTGGCAGGCTCTGCGTGAGTTCATAGTCATTGGTAAGATTGTTTGTCCCCACCTCTGAGATGGGATTCAGGCAGCAAATTTTTGTCATAATGGTTCTCCTCGTTTGGTTGATTCCGGAACAGAAAAGCGGTTCATTGTAACAGTGATGCAGGAACATCAGGCAACGTCAGCGACTGCGTCCTCAATGGCTTCCTCCAGATTTTCCACCTCTCCTGCGGCGATCGCGTCGAGTGCTTCCTGCGGAACGGTGATCTCGTCTACATCGTCATAAGACATGGTATAATCCATGGACAGATCATTAATGATAATCTCGATGGTGGATGAATCTCCTTCGGAAGCGAGGTATTCTGCCAGGTAATCATTCATTGCTGCCAGGTCGCTGTCGTTCAGATCGACATGCATGGCAACCGGCAGATACGTCGTGGTATCTATGTAGTATTCTACTTTGACCTGCACTCCCTCCAGAAGCTCCAGCGCGGAATCAAGATCCGCATCCTCTGTGAGATCGGAAATGTCTTCACCGGTCTCCGCGGCCAGCTCTTCTGCTTTTTCGAGGATTCTGGTAACCGTAGAAGAATCCATGACCGCAGTCAGAAGATAGCATTCTGTGCCGTCGTAATCCGCTGCTTCTGAAGCCAGTGTGAACTCAATGCCCCAATCCACCAGTTTGCTGTAGTCTACGGATTCAGAGAGATCAATCAGCGGCTGGAGGTCATAATCCTCTGTAGAAACGGAAGCATATTCCCATGTGCCTTCGCCTTCTTCGTCCGAAGCGGAGTCTTCTGTGTAAATATAGGTGTCTACTGTGTCATCGCTGCTTATCATGTACATCTCCATGTCAACGGTCTCACCTTCGCCGAAGGTGGAGATCGTCATAGTACCGGTCAGTGCTGTGGCGAGCGGGTCAAGCGTGGCCTGAATCTCGTAATCAGCGCCGACGAAGATGCCGATCGAGGAAGAGGTGGTGTCATCGCTGACGTTGATTGAAATGTCACAATTCAGATTAAATTCGGAAGACATACTTTCCACTGCCGCGCTGTTTTCCTTTACCTGCGTAAGGACGCTTTCCGCCGTCTGGGCGCTGTCAAATCCGCAGAGCATAGAGATACTTCCCAGTGCCAGAAGCCCTGCTATCCATTTTTTTTTCATAAGTTGATATCCTTTCTTGTTTGTATTTGCCGCAATTATACCATTCTGATTTTGAAGTGTCCACAGCAGATATTGGAAATTCTTAAAATTAAGAAAAAAGTTTTGCCCTTTTTGGTTCTTTTCTGGCGGAATTTGCGGTAAAAACAGCTTGAATTAATACTACCCGGAGTGTACAATTGATTACTGTCCACATCTGTAAAGGGCGAAATAACGCAGAAGTGACAGGGCATGATGGACATTACAGAGGCTATGTCAGGGAGGATGCGCGCCAGGGCTTTATCCGACCGTCTGAACAGAAAAAGCACACGGTACAGGATGCACGGTCCGATGTGCCTGTGAATTTGGTATCAGGGGGATCTGGGAATACGGCAGGCGCTGGAGAATACACATGATGAATTATACAGAAGCAGTGGATTACATAGAGAGTACTCCGAAGTTTACAAAGAAAAATAAACCGGAAAATACGCGTGAACTGATTTGCCGGATTGGACGGCCGGAAAGAAAGATGAAAGTCATCCATGTGGCAGGGACAAATGGGAAGGGCAGCGTCTGCGCGTTTTTGTCTTCCATTCTGACGGGAGCAGGGTATCGCACAGGACTGTTTACTTCGCCGCATCTGGTGGAGATTACGGAGCGGTTTGCGGTGGATGGGACACCGGTTTCTCACGAGGATTTTGCCCGCGCGTTTACGCGGGTGAAGCAGGTGACGGATGAGATGACCGCGGATGGATTTGCCCATCCGGCGTATTTTGAGATGCTGTTTGCGACAGGACTGCTGATTTTTGAAGAAAAAGGAGTCGAATATCTGGTTCTGGAGACCGGACTGGGCGGGCGGCTGGACGCGACGAATCTGGTGGAACGGCCGATTGCCTGTGTGATCACGAGCATCAGCCTGGATCATATGGAGTACCTGGGAGATACGGTTGCGGAGATCGCGGGAGAGAAAGCGGGAATCATCAAAGAAGGTGTGCCTGTAATCTATGACGGACGCGATCCGGAGGCAGCGGCTGTGATCGCCGCGCAGGCGGAGAGGATGCATGCGAAGGCATATCGATATGATGCCCGGATGAGCCAAATACTGGGAAAAACAGATAAAAGCATTGATTTTCTGCTGGATTCCGGTTATGATGAAAAAATGAATGTGACAGTGCCGTACCTGGCGCCTTATCAGGTCGTCAACAGCTCGCTGGCACTCATTGCGCTGCGGGTGATCGACCCGGGGCGAGAGATCAGCACAGCACAGGCAGTAGCCGGGATTGCCCGGACGCGCTGGCCCGGACGAATGGAGACAGTGATGCCGGGCGTGGTGCTGGATGGAGCCCACAATGCGGATGGCATCCGGGAGTTTATTCGCACAATCCAGGGGGTACCGGGAGAGACATCGCTTTTATTTTCCGCGGTGGCGGATAAAGAGTATGAAAAGATGATCCGGGAAATCTGTGAGGGCGTGAATTTTTCTTCTGTGGTAGTGACACAGGTGGGAGGTTCGCGTGTAGTGCCTGCGGATGTGCTGGCGGGAGTCTTTCGGAAATATACGTCTGCGCCGGTCACGGCCAAAGCGGATGTACGGGAAGCGTTTGAGACAGCGCTTGCCGGGCGGGGAGATGGGATGCTGTTCTGCGCCGGATCGCTGTATCTCGTGGGGGAGTTGAAAGCGCTTCTGGCAGAATCCCCGTTCTGAATCGTTTTAAGGAGAGTACAAATGATTAATTATGAGGAAGAACTGAAAAAATTTCATACCAGCATGGATGTCAATGAGGCGGAGGACGCGATTTACAGCCGGGATCTGACGGACATGAGTGACATTTTGAAAGAAATGCTCAGGGAAGAGAAGAAAAACAGAAAGCAGGGCAGCCGATGAAATGTATTTATTGCAATACTCCTCTCGGCGCGACGGATTACTGTACGGGCTGTGGAGCTGATGTTACGATATTGAAGCGAATTGTCCGCATTTCGAATCTTCTGTACAATGAAGGGCTGGAGAAAGCACGTGTCAGGGATATGGAGGGAGCGATCACCTGTCTGAAGCGCAGCCTGAAGTTCAGCAAAGAGAACACCGATGCGCGGAACCTGCTGGGTCTGTGTTATTATGAGACGGGGGAGGCCGTTTCCGCGCTCTGTGAGTGGGTGATCAGCAAAAATCTCCAGGCAGAGGATAATCTCGCGGATTATTATATCGATCAGCTGCAGAATAATAAAAACCGGCTGGATACGATCAATCAGACGATACGCAAATACAACCAGTCTGTCCTTTACTGTCGGGAAGACAATGAGGATATGGCGATTATTCAGCTGAAAAAGGTCATCAGTCACAATCCGAAGCTGGTGAAGGCATATCAGCTGCTGGCGCTTTTATATATGAAGCGGCAGGAGTATGAACGGTCGCGCAGGCTTCTTAAAAAGGCGGTTCAGATTGACGCGACAAATACGACTACGCTGCGCTATCTCCAGGAGATTGAGAATGCGACCGGCAAGACCACCGGCCTTGGCCGGCGTCACAGAAAATACGAGAGAGAGACAGAGGACGGTGAAGAGCAGGTGTCCGGCACACTGCGTTATCTGAGCGGGAATGAAATGATCATTCAGCCGACGACGTTCCGGGACAGCTCAACGATCGCGACCTTTATTAATATTACTTTGGGAATCCTGCTTGGCGGAGCGATTGTCTGGTTCCTGGTTGTACCGGCAAGCCGTCAGTCCGTCAATGACTCTGCAAATAAACAGGTGACGGAGGCCAATACAAAGCTGGCTGCAGTGCAGGTACAGGCGGAGGAGCTTCAGGAGGAGATTGACGGTTATGAGGAGCAGATTTCAGACGCGGAGGATGAGCGCGACGCGGCACTTGCCAAAGTGGACAGCTATGACGAACTGCTTGCGGTCGCGAATCTCTATATCAGCGGCAATGAATCCAGTGCCGCCGACCAGATTCTGACTCTGAACGCGGATGACTACGAGGACAATGCGCTGGCTTTGTATGAGAGCATTCGCAGCGCGGTGTCCGCAAGTCTGTTTACCGAATATTACAATGCGGGTACGACCGCCTATGTCCAGAAAGACTATCAGACAGCCGCGGACAACCTTGCCCTGGCGGTAGAGGCCGATTCGGAACGTACGCAGTCAAATCACTACAATGCTCTGCTCTATCTGGGCATGGCTTATTATTACCTGGGGGACCGGGACAGCGCGGACGAAGTTTTCAATCAGATTGTGGAATACTATCCGGAAAACGCGTCAGTGGTCGAGGGCTATATTTCGTCTTCGTCATCTTCAAGTGATGGCACGAGTACCAATACGCTGGATTTAAGCGGGCTGGGGGACGCGGCTACCGATGTCACAGCCGAGACCGATGCCAGCACAACAGATACGACGGCTGCCGATACGGGTGACGATATCGTGATTTATGATGATGACAGCACGGCCACATCCGGTGAGGTTGTCTGGACGGATCCGACCACCGGCTACCAGTACGACGCCAACGGAAACGTGATAAATTAAATCAGTACAAAAGAAAAACCCGGAGGTATGGGAGAGCGTGAAAACGCTCTCCTTTTCCTGTTGTTTTATGCGCAGGGGCGCATATGGAAGTTTTCCAGCCCGCGCAGGATGTTTTAAGGAGGTGTGCAGCATTATGGATTCTGTGTTTACGATTACGGGTACGGTTATGCGCATTCATCTGCCCGCGGAAATCGATCATCATGTATCGGAACAGCTCTGCGGTCAGATTGACCGGCTTGTGCAGCGAAAGCATATTCGCTGTATCCTGTTTGATTTTGCGGATACGACATTTATGGACAGCGCGGGTGCGGGGATGCTGATCGGACGATATAAAACGATGCGGTTTATGGGAGGAACTGTGAAGGCTGTGAATGTCGGCCAGCGTATGGAACGGCTTCTGGCTCTGGCCGGAATCAATAAAATAATGGATATTTATGAAACAATGCCATCTGGATTATAGGGGGAAAGCATGATGTGTCAAAATGAAATGAGACTGGAATTTGACAGCCGCTCCTGTAATGAGAGCTTCGCACGGGTTGCAGTCGCGGCTTTTATGACGCAGCTGAATCCAACGCTGGAAGAGGTGGCAGATGTCAAAACCGCGGTATCGGAAGCGGTGACCAATTCGATCATTCACGCATATGGAGAGCCTTTCAAAAGAACGCAGTTACGCAGTTTACGGGAAGAGCGCTGTGTGGAAAAAATTGAAATTACCTGCCATATCTGCGGGAATGTACTGGAGGTGGAGGTGCGTGATACCGGCTGCGGCATCGCGGATGTGAAGCGGGCGATGGAGCCGATGTTTACGACCAGAGCGGAATGTGACCGTGCGGGCATGGGCTTTGCGTTTATGGAGGCATTTATGGATACGCTGGAGGTGGATTCAAAGCCAGGGAAGGGGACAACGGTGCGTATGAGCAAGCGGATTGCGCGGGAAAACACGGTGCACCTGGAAACAGCTTCGGCAGAAAGGCGGAGAGCGGACGGATGGAACACACCCTTGCGTTAATCGAGAGAGTACACGAGGGGGATAAAGAAGCCAGAGAACAGCTGGCAGAAGAAAATATGGGGCTGGTATTTACCGTTGCGCGCCGCTTTCTGGGACGAAACTGCGATTATGAGGATCTGGTGCAGATCGGTTGCATTGGTCTGCTCAAAGCCATCGATCATTTTGATTTGTCCTTTGAAGTTCGCTTTTCGACCTATGCGGTACCGATGATTGTCGGTGAGATTCGGCGTTTTCTGCGAGACGATGGCATGATCAAAGTGAGCCGTCTGCTCAAAGAATCTGCTGCGAAGGCATGGCAGGCCAGGGATGCGCTGGAAAAGCAGACAGGGGCAGAGCCGACACTGAATGAGATTGCTTCCAGAGCCAGCATCAGTCCGGAAGAGCTGGTGCTGGCGATGGATGCCGCGGCCGATGTCCAGTCGCTGAACCAGACAATTTATCAGGGAGATGGGACGCCGGTGCTGCTTGGAGATCATCTGCCTGACGAAAAGGATGATAATGAAGCGTTACTCAACCGCATGCTTCTGGCGCAGCTTTTGCAGATGCTGGAGCCGGACGAGGAACGGCTCATTCGGATGCGTTATTTTGACGATATGACACAGGTGCAGGTCGCTGCGGCACTTGACATGACGCAGGTTCAGGTTTCCCGTGCGGAGAAACGGATCCTGCGGCGGATGCGGGAGGCGGGGACATAGAATGACAGGAAGTCCGGACAGGCAGCCTGAAGCGGACCAGGTACAAACGGGCTGGTGTGATGTAAGGCTCTCTTCAGATCATCTGTTTTATAGAGAAAAGCACAGAGGCAGAACATTTCATAATTTCCCGCACCATCTCATAAGATAGCTTATCGGAAAAAGCACGGGCGGATTCCGGGAGCTGTGAGAGGGAGGACGGGGTATGAATGACAGATCATTGAGGGTACTGGAGCAGTATGAACTGGAAGTTATCAGCACGAGGAGAGGACGTGGCTCCTGGATTTTTGAGACGTCTCAGGGTTTAAGGATTTTGAGCGAATATTCCGGCTCAGAGAATCGGGCGCTGTTTCAGAATTGCGTGATGGACAGAGTTCGGGACGGTGGATATAGGAATGTGGATAAAATCCTCCCGAACAGGGAAGGGCATCTGGTCTCAAAAGACTGGGAGGAGCATCGCTATGTGGTAAAAGAATGGTATACAGGCCATGAATGCGATACGTCAAATGAGGTGGAGGTTCTGGCAGCCGTGCAGAATCTGGCGTCCCTGCACCGGCTGATGCGGCTGAGGGAAGATGCAGGTTTCCTGGAGGCTTCCGCTGCGGGATCCGGTGCTGTTCAGAAAGAAAAAGGCAGTAAGGACGCAGCTCACATGGCGGCAGAGGAGACAGCTTCGGATGTGGCGATGGCGAATGGAGCATCTTCCGATGGTATCTCGGAACGTAAAACAGGTTCAGGTGTTTCGAATGCGAGTGAGGAAGAGATGGGCGGCAGGCCTATAGAAGAAGCTGTTTTGCACAGCGTGCCATCTGTGGAGAACTTTCGAAAGAATTACACAGCACAGCCGCCTCTTATGGAACTGCACGCCTGGAATGCACAGCTTCGCAAGATTCGTTCTTTTGTACGGGAACGTCCGCGAAAAAGTGCGTTTGAACGGTCGTTTCTGGATAGCTTTGAGCGATATTTCGCACAGGCACTGGAGGCGGAGCGTCAGTTTGCAGCCAGCCAGGAGCGTCTGGAGGGTTTGCGGGCAGAGCAAAGCGACACGGTATGTCACGGGGATTACAGCCATCATCATATTCTGATGCGCGGCTATGAGATTGCTACGACGAATTTTGACAATTGCCGGTTTGACTTTCAGGTAAACGACCTGTATCGCTTTATGCGCAAGATAATGGAAAAGCATGACTGGAATGTGCGCCTGGGAATGAGGATGACGGAAGCTTATGACCGGACCCGGACGCTGTCTGAGGCCGAACGTCGCCTGCTGTTTGTGCGGATGCTGTACCCGGAGAAGTTTCGCAAGCTCGCCGCCAGCTATTATGGAAGCAATAAGGCCTGGATCTCCCGTCAATATACGGAAAAACTGGGAAAAATCAATCGCCAGGAAGCAGCCAGACGGGAATTTATAAAACGGCTGTAAAATGATTGCAGGAGATCAGAACAGCATCAAAATGAAAAGACAGGTGCCGGGTGAGGGCGGCGTGCTGTTTTGCATCGTTAAGCATAGCATGGATATGCAGAGAAAAGCAGGAAAAACGCGAGAAAGGCTTTGAAAACGGTTGACAAAACAAATTTTATTCATTATAGTAAACGGCGAGCAGTGACACGGAACTGTTGCATGGGTTCTTATGCTGCATGTTTTTTACCGCTTGTGATGCCTGTGAAGCAGGCATAGAATTGAAAAGAGAAAGCTTGTGCGTGGAAGAAGATTAGTAATCCAAATGAGCCATTCAGAGAGAGACCGGCTGGTGAGAGGTCTTTGGCGGCGTGGGTGAACCGGCTTTGGAGCATCCGTGAGAAATCGCGGCGTATCCCGGCGTTATCGGGAAAAGAGGTGAGCGGCATATCTGCCGCTAAGAAGGGTGGTACCGCCGGTTTTCCGGTCCCTGGATGGGGACTGAGAGACCGGCGTTTTTTGATGCGCACGGTTGCGCAGGGAATATTCCGGCTAACGCCAGACGCGGGCGAGCAGGAGGCAGAAGGCCGTCTCCTGCTTGATCGCAGAGCCGGACAAAACCCTTCCGGGAGAATGCACACGAACAGGCTGGAATCAGGAATAAGACAGGAAGGAGAATGATTATGGCAAAGGAGAAGAAACTGGTAGAGTCAATTACCTCGATGGAGGAGGACTTCGCGCAATGGTACACGGATGTGGTGAAGAAGGCGGAGCTGACGGATTATACGAGTGTGAAAGGATGTATGGTGATCAAGCCCGCAGGCTATGCGATCTGGGAAAACATTCAGCATGAGCTGGACCGTCGCTTTAAGGAAGTCGGGGTGGAGAATGTTTACCTGCCGATGTTTATACCGGAGAGCCTGCTGCAGAAGGAAAAGGATCATGTGGAAGGCTTCGCGCCGGAGGTGGCCTGGGTGACGCATGGCGGGCTGGAGCCGCTGCAGGAGCGTATGTGCGTGCGGCCGACGTCGGAGACGCTGTTCTGTGATTTTTATAAGAATGATATTCATTCCTACCGCGATCTGCCGAAGGTATACAATCAGTGGTGTTCTGTGGTGCGCTGGGAGAAGACGACCCGTCCGTTCCTGCGTTCACGGGAGTTTTTATGGCAGGAAGGCCATACAGCGCATGCGACGGCAGAAGAGGCGGAAGCGCGTACGATTCAGATGCTGAATGTGTATGCTGATTTTTGCGAGGAAGTGCTGGCGATCCCGGTGATTAAAGGGCGCAAGACCGACAAGGAGAAGTTTGCCGGGGCGGAGGCGACCTATACGATCGAGTCGCTGATGCACGATGGCAAGGCACTGCAGTCCGGTACGAGTCATAATTTCGGCGATGGCTTTGCGAAAGCCTTTGAGATTCAGTACGCGGATAAGGATAATACGCTGAAATACGTGCATCAGACATCCTGGGGTATGACGACGCGTATGATTGGCGCGATCATTATGGTGCATGGGGACAACAGCGGCCTGGTACTGCCGCCGCGTATCGCACCGACGCAGGTGATGGTGATTCCGATCCGTCAGCAGCAGGAGGGAGTCCTGGAGAAAGCGAATGAAGTGAAGACCGCGCTTGCAGCAAGCGGCCTGCGCGTGAAGCTGGATGATTCCGAAAAGAGCCCGGGATGGAAATTCTCGGAGCAGGAGATGCGCGGTATTCCGGTGCGTGTGGAATTAGGGCCGAAGGACATTGAGGCGGGCAACGCTGTGATCGTCCGCCGCGATACAAGAGAGAAAATCACCGCCGCGATCGACACCCTTCCGGAGAAGATCGCGGAAATCCTGGATACGATGCAGAAGGAGATGCTGGAGCGGGCGCGGACACATCGTGACACGCATACCTATACAGCTGTGACCAAAGAAGAATTTAAACAGATCGCGGACGAGAAGCCTGGCTTTATCAAGGCGATGTGGTGCGGCTGTCAGGAATGTGAGGATGCGATCAAAGACGAGATTGGCGTGACATCCCGCTGTATGCCGTTTGCGCAGGAAAAGCTGGCGGATACCTGTATCTGGTGTGGAAAACCCGCGAAGCACATGGTTTATTGGGGAAAGGCTTATTAATTGTCTCAAATGGCAAGTCTTTCCTGTGCGGACAAATGTTTTCACAAAAAATGCATTTTTTCTTGACAAATACTCTTGAAAACAGTATAGTTTTCTGTATCAGGGTTTTCCGGGCGCATGCGTTCGAAGCACGTACCGGATATTCCCGAATTATTAAGAGGAGGTACTTATTATGAAATTCAAGAAAGCACTTAGCCTGGCTCTGTGTGGAGCGATGGTAGCGGGATGCTTCGGCACAGTGGCATCTGCTGATGAGGATCTGACCTGGAAGATCGGCGGCATCGGACCGATCACGGGCGCGGCTTCCGCGTATGGTTCTGCGGCAATGAACGGCGCGCAGATCGCGGTTGATGAGATCAACGCGGCGGGCGGCATCAATGGTTATCAGATTGAGTTCAACGCACAGGACGATGAGCATGACTCAGAGAAGTCTGTTAATGCGTACAACACCCTGAAGGACTGGGGTATGCAGGCTCTGGTCGGCACTGTTACGACGGCTCCCTGCCTGGCAGTTGCTCCGCTTGCAGCAGAAGATAATATGTTCATGATCACTCCGTCAGCATCCGCAGAAGAGTGCATCACCTATGGCACCAATGAGTTCCGTATGTGCTTTACAGACCCGGCACAGGGTACTGCTTCTGCACAGTATATCGGGGAGAACCTGGATGTGACAAAGGTCGGCGTGATTTATGACAGCTCTGACGTATATTCATCCGGTATCTATGCTACCTTCCGTACAGAAGCTGAGAATCAGGACTTCGAGATTGTAGCAGCTGAGGCGTTTACATCGGACAGCAAGACTGATTTTTCCGCACAGATTCAGGCGATGATCGATGCGGGAGCAGAGCTGGTATTCCTTCCGTTCTATTACAATGAGGCTTCTATCGTATTTACACAGGCTGCGGCTCTGGAGTATAGTCCACTGTGGTTTGGTGTAGATGGTATGGATGGTATCCTTTCTGTAGAGGGCTTTGACCTGTCTCTGGCTGAGGGCGTTATGCTTCTGACCCCGTTCTCCGCAGATGCTGAGGACGAGCTGACCCAGACCTTCGTAGCGACCTATCAGGATCTCTATGGTGAGATTCCGAACCAGTTCGCGGCAGATGGTTATGACTGTGTATACGCGATCGCGACCGCTCTTGCAACCACAGACCTGGATCCGAGTGCAGATGCTTCTACGATCAGCGACGCGCTGCAGGCAGCGATGCTTGAGATCTCCATGGATGGTCTGACCGGCAGCGGCATGACCTGGGATGAGGAAGGCGAAGTTTCCAAGAGCCCGAAGGCAGTTGTGATTCAGGACGGCGTTTACGTAGGACTTTGATGATTCCGCATGACCAAATCCGCCTGGCGGATTTCGGTTTCAACTGAAAATGAAGTCATTTATAAAAAAGTTAAAATGACCCGACAGGGGGTTGCGCGGGCAGCCCCCTGTTTTCTGGTATGAAGCGCTGCGGCGGGCAAAAAATGTTGCTGTTTATGCTGTGCTCGAATTGGCGCTTTCTGTAGGTCATTTGTAACTTATTCAGAACAGCAGGCCGCAGACCGCCTGCGATGCAGGCTATATGCCGCTAACGCGTCATATGTCTGTGGCTTGATGGGCGTTCCGCCCATCCCGAAATGAAAATACAGCCTTTAGCAGGTAAACCTGCACAGTCTGTCTTTTCATTTCGATGCTGTTCTGAACTGTTACGGTCATTTTATGAACAGGGAAAATAGAGGTGTCCCATGAGTTTTATTTCTTATCTGGTAAATGGTATCAGCCTCGGCAGTGTATATGCCATAATCGCACTTGGCTATACCATGGTATATGGTATTGCGAAAATGCTGAATTTTGCACACGGGGACGTGATTATGGTCGGCGGCTACGCAGCGTTCTCGATCATGATGTATTATGGCGGCAGCCCGCTGATGGCGGTGCTGGTGGCTATTGTGGTATGTACAGTGCTGGGAATTGCGATTGAGACAATCGCGTACCGGCCGCTTCTGGAAGCCGCGTCTCCGCTGGCAGTTTTGATTACGGCGATCGGTGTCAGCTATTTTTTACAGAACGTCGTTCTGCTCATTTTCGGTTCTACACCGAAGAGCTTCCAGTCCGTGGTAACTTTGCCGAATGTAAAGCTGTTTGACGGTGCGCTGACCATATCCGGCACTACGATTGTGACAATCGCGAGCTGTATTATTATCATGGTAGTTCTGACTATATTCATTAACAAATCCAAACCAGGGCAGGCGATGCTGGCGGTTTCCGAAGATAAAGGCGCCGCGCAGCTGATGGGAATCAATGTGAACGGCACGATTGCGCTGACATTCGCGATTGGCTCCGGTCTGGCTGCGATTGCAGGTGTGCTGCTTTGCTCCGCTTATCCGTCTCTGACTCCGTATACGGGCTCCATGCCCGGCATTAAGGCATTCGTGGCAGCCGTCTTCGGCGGGATCGGATCCATCCCAGGCGCGATGGTCGGCGGAATTCTGCTTGGCGTAATCGAGATTCTGGCGAAAGCGTATATTTCATCGCAGCTGTCGGACGCGATTGTGTTCGGAGTGCTGATTGTTGTGCTTCTGGTAAAGCCGACCGGACTGTTTGGCAAGAAGATTCAAGAGAAAGTATAGAGGCGCGCGCATGGAAATAGTAGAGAGAATGAAGAAAAAGAATTTCAAAAGCAACATGATCACTTATGCTATGGTGATTATTGCGTTTGCTATCATGCAGGTGTGGAAAACATCCGGAAATCTTTCCAGTCTGCTGACTGGTCTGCTGGTTCCGATCTGCGTTTATGTGGTGCTTGCGATCTCATTGAACCTGGTGGTCGGTATTTCCGGTGAGCTGAGCCTGGGACATGCGGGGTTTATGTGTGTCGGCGCGTTTGCAAGCGCTTTCTTCTCAAAATGTACCGTTGATGTTATCACGTTTGTGCCGCTGCGTTTTCTGCTGGCGGTTCTGATCGGGGCGGCGGTAGCCGCAGTTTTTGGTCTGTTAATTGGTATTCCGGTACTGCGCCTGCGCGGTGATTATCTGGCGATTGTGACGCTGGCGTTTGGCGAAATCATCAAAAATGTCATTAATATTTTTTATATCGGACTCGACAGCAATGGTTTTCACGTCTCCACGCAGGATCAGTTTTCCCTGAATATGGAGGCGGATGGACAGATCATCCTGGGCGGCCCGCAGGGAATCACGAACATTCCGAAATATTCGACTTTTGTGGCCGGGGTGGTTTTGATTCTGGTGGCGCTGTTTATTGTGCTGAACCTGATCAATTCCCGTGATGGCCGCGCGATTATGGCGATCCGGGACAACCGTATTGCGGCAGAGTCGATCGGCATTAACATTACAAAATATAAGCTGATGGCTTTTACCATCTCAGCGGCACTTGCCGGGGCGGCGGGAGCGCTTTACTCGCATAATCTGTCCACCCTGCAGGCGTCGAAGTTTAATTTCAACACGTCGATTCTTGTACTGGTGTTCGTGGTACTTGGCGGGATTGGGAACATGCGCGGTTCCATTATTGCAGCTGTGATTCTGACAGTGCTTCCGGAAATGCTGCGTTTCCTGTCCGACTATCGTATGTTGATTTACGCGATCGTGCTGATTGTGATGATGATTTTCAACTGGGCGCCGAAGCCGCTTGAGTTGCGTGAGCGGTATCTGGGCCGTTTCTTCCACAAATCCGCGAAGGAGGGCGAATGATATGGCAGCAATGTTAGAGGTGAAAAATCTCGGAATCTCTTTCGGCGGACTGCGCGCGGTCAACGCGCTTGATCTGACCATTGAAAAGGGTGCGCTTTATGGGCTGATTGGCCCGAACGGAGCGGGCAAGACGACCGTTTTTAATTTGCTGACCGGCGTCTATAAGCCAAGCGAAGGCAGTGTACTTTTGGATGGAGAGAGTATTGTCGGGAAAAGTACGATAGAAATCTGTAAATGTGGAATTGCCCGTACGTTCCAGAATATTCGTCTGTTCAAAGACCTGCCTGTGATTGACAATGTCAAGGCTGCTCTTCAAAATGAATACAAATATTCGCTTTTTTCCAGTATTTTTCACACGCCGACTTATCGCAGGGTTGAAAAAGAGATGGATGAGAAAGCGTTGGAATTGCTGAAGGTATTTGACCTGGACGGTGTAGCGGATTACAAAGCGTCGAACCTTCCCTATGGCCGGCAGCGGAAGCTGGAGATCGCGCGTGCGCTTGCTACGGATCCAAAGCTTTTGCTTTTGGACGAGCCGGCGGCGGGTATGAACCCGAATGAGACAAAAGAGCTGATGGAGACCATTCATTTTGTGCGTGATCATTTTGGTGTGACCATTTTGCTGATTGAGCACGATATGAAGCTTGTGGCAGGGATCTGCGAGGAGCTGACGGTTCTGAATTTTGGTGAAGTACTTTCCCAGGGAAAGACAGCGGCGGTATTGCGGGATCCACAGGTTATTACCGCTTATCTGGGCGAGTGATGAAACGTCGGTATGGTTTTGTTTGCTGATATGCAAATACAGGATTCCGGTTTGCCGGGGAGAAAGGTATTTTTGCTTCGGGGGATCCTGTGAGGGTAGAAAGCAGGCGGGATAAGGCCGGTGTAATGGATCTTTGGAGGCCGGTTACACAGAAGGAAGGAGAAGAGCATAATGGCGATGCTTGAAGTAAAGGACCTGGAAGTGTTCTATGGCGTGATTCAGGCGATCAAGGGGATTTCTTTCGAGGTCAATGAGGGAGAGATCATCGCGCTGATTGGAGCGAACGGCGCCGGAAAGACCACGATTCTGCATACGATTACAGGCCTGATTACGCCGAAAAAGGGGCATGTTATTTTTGAGGGGCAGGATATTACCAAGACTCCGGCTCATAAGATTGTAAGAATGGGGATGGCACATGTGCCGGAGGGCCGCCGGGTATTTTCTCAGCTGACCGTATACCAGAATCTGAAAATGGGCGCGTATTCGCGTTCAGATAAAAATGAAATCGAAGAGAGCCTCGAAAAAGTGTATAAGCGCTTTCCCCGTCTGGAGGAACGCAAGAACCAGATCGCAGGAACGCTTTCCGGTGGAGAGCAGCAGATGCTGGCGATGGGGCGCGCGCTTATGTCAAATCCGCGTATCATTGTGATGGACGAGCCGTCGATGGGGTTGTCCCCGATTCTCGTAAATGAAATTTTCGATATTATTCAGAGCGTGAGCGCAAGCGGTACGACAGTGCTTCTGGTTGAACAGAACGCCAAAAAAGCGCTCGGGATCGCTGACCGCGCCTACGTGCTCGAGACTGGTAAAATCGTCCAGGAGGGCAGGGCAACAGACCTGATGGACGATGAATCGA
Organism: Lachnospiraceae bacterium; assembly: GCA_021200475.1. GTDB lineage: Bacteria > Bacillota > Clostridia > Lachnospirales > Lachnospiraceae > Choladousia. Next base: position 7,312 of record JAJQGP010000026.1, on the reverse strand, counting down.
TCAAGAAAGCATATCTGGGCGAGTAATCAGGATCAGTAACATAAGGCACCCGTTTGGGTGCCCTTTTTGTCCAATAGGAAAGTTCTCCGAACTTCCCTATTGGACAAAAAACCTCCGGGGGATTTTATGCAAAAATAACTTGCCATATTCCCAAAGAAATGTTACACTAAAGAAAAAAATAAGAAATACAAAACAAATTTCGGGAAACATTTCAAAATAGTCAGAAAATTAATGCGATCCGAGAAAGAAAGAGAGGTGCGGAGTATGAGCCAGAACATAGTCATAACAATCGCGCGTCAATTCGGCAGCGGCGGAAAAACAGTCGGCCAGATGCTGGCAAAGGATCTGGGGGTGAAATGCTATGATAAGGAAGTCATTCGGATGGCTTCTGACGAAAGCGGGATTAATGAAGCCCTGTTTTATGAGAAAGATGAAAAGCTGAAACGCGCCCCGCTTTTCGAAAAAACAAAAGGTGAGTACAAGGGACGCCTGATCTCGCCGTCAAGTGAAGAATTTATCAGTGACCATAACCTCTTTAATTATCAGGCGAAAATCATCCGCGATCTTGCAGAGCGGGAATCCTGTGTCATCATTGGACGCGCTGCGGATTATGTCCTCAAAGATCATGAGGGACTTGTCAGCGTTTTTGTCCACGCGCCGCGTGCGTACTGCATCCGTCAGGCGATCGAACGCTGTGCCTGCCGCCCGGACGAGGCGGAGCGGTTTGTGGAAAAAACGGACAAAACCCGCAGCGACTTCTATAATTATTACACCGGAAACAAGTGGAATGATGCGAGAAACTACGACCTGTGCCTGAACAGTCAGCGATTGGGGTTTGATGGCGTAATGACTGCGATCGAAGCCTATATTCGGATCCGTTTCGGGAAGCTTCCGAATGAATAAAGAAGCACAAGCGTAACGGACAGGGAGAGCGGATTTTTTCCCTGTCCGGTTGAAGGAGAGGGCATGATAGAAAATTTAATAACCGTGCAGAACAGCATCGCAGATGTCACTAAGCGCAGACCTGCGGTGCTGTTTTGAATGGCTGCAGGTTATAGATTTATTATACAGCAACTGTCTGCTAAAATGAGATTCAAAAAACATGTAAAAAAGCATCTGTGAGATGACAAAAAAGTTGTTGACATTATGAATACAATAATATAGTATATGAATGTGTTTATGTGAATTCTAGAAAACTTCGCTTCACAGAAAGAGAAACGGTGTACCATGAGTCTTTTCGTTTCTCTCAATGCTTATACTCATAAGGCATATTTGTGAACTTACCGTTTCTGCCTTGTACGGATTCCGTGCGTCAGAGGTCAGACTGTGCTGACAGGCAGGTTCATGCTCACCGCTGGGGAAGAACGGGTGGTAGATATGGCTGTCGAGTGGAAAAAAATAGAACTGAATCAGAGTCAGAGTGAAAAAAAATCAATCGGGCAAAGCGCCGTATCAAATTTTCCAGAAAGTGCAGCAAATCGGGGACAAAAGAAAGCACCGGCCAGCGATTATCTGGTAGCGTGTGAAGAAGGAGAGCTGATCGAGTACCAGAAGCAGCTTCTTTTTGACGTGCTTGGACCGGTTTTCTTTGGCAAAAAACAGGCAGGCAACCGAGAAGAACTGGCACAGCTGTTCTGCGCCCGGTATGGGATTGATGTACAAAAGGACTTTTGTGAGGGCGATGAGCATTTTGAGGAATTTCGGGAAGCACAGGAAGCCATTGCGGAGGGATTGTGTATTTATGGCGGACAGATCGCTTTTGGGGATTGTGTACTCGCGGAGATAGCGGGGACAATCTGGGAGGATCTGGAAAAGCTGGACAAGCATAAATTCAGACGGATCAATACGATGTTGGAAGAGTGACATGTTTCCCTATTTGCAAAACCTGCGTTGACAAGGGGGACAATGAAAATTATAATATGAAAGAGATGTGATGGCGGTTTGAAGACATCTGAATTGATCCGGCTGCTAAAGTGCAACAATTGCTATTTTGTAGAACATGGTGCGGAGCATGACAAGTGGTTTAGCTATAATACCAGAAAGTTTTTTAGAATTCCGAGGCATGTAAGCAAAGAAATTCCAACAGGCACTGTGATCCGTATTTTGAAAGATGCTGGTGTAAGAAAGGGAGGAAATTAAATTGGCAAAGTATAGATATCCAGCAATTTTTACTCCAGAAGAAAAAGGACGTTATTCCGTGAATTTCCCAGATATTGATGGATGTTATACCTGTGGAGATAATCTGGAGGATGCCATTATGATGGCAGAAGATGTTCTTGCATTTTGCCTTTATGACGAAGAAGAAGCCGGAAGTAAAATTCCCAGAGCTTCAAGAGCGGAGGAAGTTGTGTTGGGAAAAAGAGAATTTGTAAAGTATATTTCCTGTGATACTATCTGGTATAAGAAGATGCATGAAAAAGTGATGGCACTGTAGAAACCAATACATAGGGCAGGGAGAATTCTTCCCCTGCCCTATATAAATATAATATAAGGAAGGAATTTTTGCGGGAAGCTACAGGATGCATGGATGCGGTTTTCGGAATTAATAGTCACAAGCTAGTCACAGACAGGAACCTTGATTTTTTCGATTTCTGACCGCAGGTCTTCAACCGTCCTGTGGCCATAGACGCCATTTGTGATATCGCTTCCAAAAGAGTGTCCGAGCATCCTTTTCCGATCAGACTCGCTGACGCTGTACTTTTCGCACAGGCGGGAAAATGTGTGCCGGCAGTCGTGTGGTGTATGGCGGGCAATTCCGAGAGTTTCCAGGACTTTGTAGAGACCATTGCGAATCGTATCATTGGAGACCGTTACCAGGCGTCCGCCGTTCCGCTTCAAGCAATCGACTACAAGAGGCTGGATGGCACTATGGATGGGGACAATCCGATTTTTGCTTGCCGCTGTTTTCACGCCGCCTTTAAAATACCAGTCGGTTATATTTACCTCCATCTTGGCATAAGCGGATATTCGGAAGCCGGAATAGCACATAATCAGAGCCAGTTCCGCGTTCACGTCTGTCTTATGCTGCCAGAGAATTGCCAGCTCTTCATCCGAAAAGGGAATACCATGTTCATCGTCTTCTGCATCCGGAAGCATGAGATATTGCGCGTAATTTCGGTTGCAAAGATCTCTCGGCTCGGCAAACTTATACATTTGTTTTAACAGATTCATGATATTTTCGAGACTGGCTTTTTTCAGCGGACAGTCATCCAGACACTTTTGCAGTTCAGCAAGCGTAATGTCACGAAAAGGTCTGTCATGCAGCGCGTGACAATTGTGAAAGGCTGTCCGCGCACTGTGAGCCGATTGCTTTGAAAGCTTTTTTGCGGCCTTGTCCCCATATTTCCAGGTGAAAAAGAGTTCATATACCTCTGAAAAGGTCAGGGTATCTTCGGTTTTATTTTTATCCTTTTCGTTTTTATGTAACTGTGCTGTAAAATCGGCGAGTATTCGGCTGCAGAATGCATCTAAGTCCGCTTCAGAAGCGTCCCGATAGGTCTTAAACTGCAGCTCATCGCCTGGCTTATACGTGCCGGCGTGGTATGCGTTCAGCACGGCAAATCCCACGTACCAGTCGTCGACATAGCATAGCGCTGGCGGACGCAGGTATCGTCCCTGTTCATCTTTTTTTAATGCCGGCGGATGGACCGCATAGCAATTTCTTCGATTTTCTCCCAGATAACGAATGCTTCCGTATTTGTTTGGAAGACGGGGAAAGCGTTTTCTCTTTGGCATAAAACAGCTTCCTTTCTATAAATGATTCATAGCTAAAAGTATACCACAAAATGCGGTGGCTGGTTTCAATAACAACGAATTTGTCGGACACATACCAGACACAAAACGAGCAAATGGGCCGAAATTTTCAAAGAAAAATGAGCAAATCCATTTAGTATGAACTAAAAAGAACCAAGCTTGCAGCTCTTGCCATGTCCGCATTGATGGCTGTAAGCGCATTTTCTCCGTATGTTTATGCGGAGGAAGAGACAGATGTCGCTGCCGCTGCGGTTGAAGAGACAACCGAAGCAGTGACGGAGGAAGTTACAGAGACAGTTGCGGAAACAGAAGAAGCAGCTGATGAAGCGGCTGTAGTAGACGCTGGTTCAAGCAATGAGATTGACTCGGCAACCTTTGAAATTACATACGATGATGCTGATACGAAGCAGAATATCACAACTATTAAAGTAACTGCTTATGATGCATCAGGAGTTCTGATCAACGCTTATCAGTATTCAGTCAGCGGTACAACTGCTACACAGGTATCTGGTGACGGAAATGGTACTTTGACTATCAAGAAGTTTACTGCACCGACCTGCAAGGGAACTGGTGTAACAGGTACAATCTCCCTTGAGTTCGTGCATACTTCTGCTCCAGAAAAGACCATAAAGTATTCAGAAACTCTTGCAGCTTTGACAGATCATTCTTGGGAAACAACCACAAACACCCGTTATGTGGATGCAAATGGTAACGAACTTGCAGATGCGACCATGTGCATCGCAGGTGGTTTCCTTCAGACGCAGTCTAAGTGTTCGATCTGCGGTGAGACCAGCTGGACGATCGTAGACGAAGAGCAGCTTTCCCCGCTTGGACACAAGTCCAGTGGTGATGATGTGCTTGTAACCTGGGACGGCGCTAACATTGAGTACCTTTATGAGGTAAACAATGAGGTTACTGGCGACATCGTTGACAGCAACGGACAGAAGACAGGCAGATATGTAGTGGGCAGCGATCCGGAGCTTTACACGGTATCCGGCACACCGACTCTGGTAAATGCAGCACAGAACGGCTACTACTACAAGATGTACACCTGCGCAAACTGCGGTGAGACCGTATATCAGCTTTGCACAGTTGCGGCTACAGAGAGTTCTTATGTAAAGATCGTTGAGGCTGGCAGCTACAACATCGCAGCTTACTGGATCAACGGCGTAAGATATATTGTAGACGGTGATCAGCTGGTGATGACGAGTGACGATGGAAGCATCGTATATAGCGGTGTAACATACACGAACGAGTGGTCCACCTCTCTGTACACAACTACAACAGATTATCCGGTACTTCCGGCAGTGACCAGTGTAGAACTGAAGGATTGCTCCTTAGACGGTTACTATTATGTAGTATATTACAATCAGAATGGCACGACCAGTACAAAGCAGAAGATTGAAATTGCAGCTCATCATATGGAAGTACAGGTAGCTGTATTCTCCAGCCAGGAAGATATGGACAAGTGCAACGTTTCCTATGATGATAACGGTGACCTGCTTGTTACCACCAAGTCCTGCTATGAGGATATCACCTATACAAAGGAAATCCAGTGTAAGGCAGTTGGCTGCGCTTCCTGTGAGAACGACACCTGCGTGAAGTGCAACAACCTGTATGAGAAGCATGTTGAGACCATCACCTTCACAGTAGATGGACAAAGTGTTACAACTCAGGTATGGAACGGCAACTTCTCTACTGGAAACATCCAGAACTGCAAGTATTACACCATCGAGACAATTGCAAACCAGACTGCAACACACAGCGGCACGCATACTTATCTTGAGTATGTATACAGCGATCTGCAGAGCTGGATTAAGACACAGAAGGCAAACAACATCAATGTAACAACAGAGTATATTCAGGAGAATTACCTTGATGATATCGCGAACGCATTTGGTTCAACAACATCTCAGGGCTTCAAGATCACAGATTATGTCGTAATTGACACTGACAGTGATACTTCAACCTGTACAACAACTGGTACCGTAAAGATCAACTTTATCTGCACAACCGACGGTAAAGAAGTAGCAAAGACGATGACCGTGTCTGTTGGTGCTAAGGGTCATGTAGATGATGGCGTATATGTAGAAGAGTATGTAGCAGCTACCTGCGAGTCTGAAGGCTCCTATGCAAAGGTACGCAGATGCCAGAGATGTGGTGAGCTTCTTGCGGCAACCGAGCAGAAGACCATCCAGAGACTTGCTCATACAAACGAGATTTCCAGCGCATACAATTCGACCACTGGAGATTATACAGATGATACGACAAATGTCAACAAGGCAGCTTCCATTTATCTGGAGTTTGTTGAAACAAAGATTGTAGACGGAACTGTAAGCAGCTCCTGCACATCAGATGGAAAGACGTATGCGTCTCTTCTGGATGCGTATAACAATGGTGTAACGACACTGTATTTTGATGGAACAGAACTGCTGACAAGCACTGGCGACACAAACCTGGGCGTACAGGTAAGAGTTTATACAAAGTGTACAGAGTGCGGTTATGAAGTAGAATTGACAAGAGATAGCAACAATGACAACAGCCATCTGGTACAGAAGAGCCAGGGTCTGATCATTACAATTGATGACATTCAGTCTCAGGATACCAATGGCGCTGGCGGATATGTTACTTTGACAGCAACATATGTATCTGTAACAGGATGCGTCATCGTACCGACCTCTATTACAGGAACCTTTAACTATTACACTTCTTACGCTGCATATGCAGGAAGAGTAGATGCGGATACGCCTTATGATCCGGATATCACATCGAAGAATGGTGTATATCTTGAGGATGGCGAGTATCGCTACTATGTAACAGATGAATGGAAGACCAGCTTCTCAGGAATCGTGCAGTACAATGATGGCTACTATTTCGTATCCAACGGCGTTCTTTGCACAGAGGTAAGCGGACTGAACCTGTACAATGGCACATGGTACATGCTGGCTTACGGCAAGATTCAGGATCAGTATACTGGTGTTGCAATCTATGACGGAGAAGCATTCTATCTGACAAACGGCGTTCTGGATACTTCCGTAACCGGACTGGTTGAGTATGACGGAGCTACATTCCTGTTCTGCTATGGCCGTCTGATGGATGAAGTAAGCGGACTGTGGTACTATGATCCGGCCATCGGTGGTGACGGTGTATGGTACTATCTTGTAAATGGCCAGGTAGCAGCTTACTCAGGCGCAGTTATCTATGATGGAGCATTCTTCCTTGTAAAGGATGGCAAGCTTGCTTCTGACTACACTGGAACCTATGACTATGACGGAGTTACATTCAACGTAGTAGCTGGTCAGTTTGCAGGTACAGCAGCTTAATTCATAATGCTGGAAAACACAAAGTGAACAATCAATAAAGATTTATCAGAGGCCGCTGTCAGATTATCTGGCAGCGGCTTTTTTTATTATAATATTAATGTTAGGTACTATCCCATCGTGAGAAAAAATGATATGATTACAGAAAGAACATCCTTCCGGTATGCTGTTCATATCAGAGAGGAGATTCGTTATGACACTGAAAAACAATGATTTTATTATGCTTCCCACGATTGACT
>JAJQGP010000149.1 GCA_021200475.1 Lachnospiraceae bacterium | reverse complement strand
GCCCAGCAGTTCACCATCGGAAAAAGCTGCCGCCACATTGTATAATTTCCCATTTACCTCCAATGGCAGTCCGACAAAAATCAGCGCGTCCTTTCCCTCGGAATAACCGACCAGCCTTGCCAGCGCCTGCCGGGCAGCCAAAAGCAGCGTTTCCTGCCAAAACAGATCCCCGCAGGTGTACCCTGTGATACAAAGCTCCGGAAACACCAGAATTTTCGCATGCTCCCGCACCGCCTCATCGATCCCGGCGCAAATGCTCTCCGTATTAAAAACACAGTCTGCCACCCGGATGTCCGGGGACAGAGCCGCTACCTTAACGAAACCGTCCTTCATTTTCTTCTCCTTCTGGTCACACCAACGGTTCTTTCATGGACGCTGACTTATCTTTAACAGCTTGCGCAGTTCTTCCACGCTCACCCTGTATTTTTTATCACAAAACTGACAGTTCACCTCGATCGGCTCCCCATCCGCGATCATTTCCTCCAGCTCCTTCTTACCAAGGCTGATCAGCACACGCTCAATCCGCTCGCGTGAGCAGTCGCAGTGGTACTGTGTCGGTATTTTGTCCAGAATCTCCAGATGAAATTCCCCGAGCAGCTCTTCCAGAATCTGCTCCGGGCTCATCCCCGCTTCCAGCATCGTAGTGACCGGACGTACTTCAGCCAGCTTCTGTTCCAGCCGGTCAATCACCTCATCCGGCGTAAACGGCATCAGCTGAATGATAAAGCCTCCGGCCTGCCGAACCTTACCTACCTCAGCCAGGTCTCCTTCCAGTGTCAGAGAGTCCTTCTGCGGCTCTTCTGTAAAGCCTGTTTTCAAAGCTTCGGAATCACAAAAGGATGTTTCTTTCAAAGACGCATCCTGCCGCTGGTCAGAAGTGCCGGAGCTTTTCTCCAGACTGACATTTCTCTCCAGCAGCACGCCCAGCCCTACCGAAGACGGCACCTGCTCCGACATCGCAAAATAATACGTCAGGTCATCCCCGATTTCCCCGGTCTGCAGCTCGCTCTGCCCGATATAAGGCTCTTTCATCCCCAGATCGCGGATCACGCGCAGAACGCCATTGCCAACCGCACCGCCGACGTCCAGCTTTCCCTTATCCGTCGCCGGCAGATAAACACCCGGATGATTCACATATCCCTTCACATGCGCCGCGGAATCCGCCGTAACCGTAATCCCGCCGATCGGACCATCCCCGCCAATCTGCAGCGTCAGAAGATCCTTTTCCCCTTTCATCATCGCGCCCATCATCGCACCCGCGGTAAGAAGCCGTCCGAGTGCCGCCGTCGCTACCGGGCTCGTATTGTGATAGCCGCGCGCCGTCTCCACCAAATCCTTTGTTGTCGCCGCAAAAGCGCGAATCTGCTGATCCGCCGCCACGGCCCTTACAATATAGTCCATCCAATCTCTCCTTATCATTGCCATTAGGAGCCAGCTGATCTGCTCCTGCTTAATAATGCCGATTCTACCACACTCTGTTTTTATTTGCCATAAAAAAGTACGTGTATTGTACACTGACGGGAGGGAAGCCGCCATGAAAGGAATTTATATACTAAATACTCCGGAGAACCATATCGAAAGCAGCCAATATTTCAGCTGGGAGCGTTTTTTTCGGCTTTGCTTGTTCAAGCGACAATTGGAAGCTGCTTGAAATATTCAAAGAAAAAACTTAACCCTGTATATTTACAGGATACGATTGCGACAAAGATACTGGCTGCGATGGAGAAAATAAAGCTATGAGGTTTGTTATGCCTTTTATTCTACGATCGAATATGCGGTATTTCGCAATCTGCGGATCATCTCCGGGTGGTAGTAGCCGCCGACCTGGAGCATCAGAACGAGCGCAAACTCTTCTTTCGGATTTGCGAGAAAATACGGGCCGGTCCATCCATCCCAGCCGAATTCGCCTTTGTCTCCGCTGCAGCCGGATTCGGTGCGGTCGTCGTAGACGCGCATGAAATTGCCATAGCTGTAGCCGCGAATCTGATCGAAATAAATGGTTTTTTTCTGTGCTTCGTCCAGCTGGCCGTGTTCGAAGCACTCGACGGTCTTGCGCCCGAGGATGCGATGACCGTTGCCAACGCCATAGTGTGCCAGCATATCCGCGAATTTCGCGTAGTCATCCAGTGTAGAGACAATACCGGCGCCGCCGGACTCGAAAGCGGGCGGGGTCAGGCACTTTGTCAGGCAAAGATGGCGGGAAGTCGCCTCTTTGTAGCGGAGCGGACGGATGTTTTCTGTTATTGCTTTGGAAATCAGGGCGTCTGCTGCGTCTGGTTCTGAGGATGCACTGGTTTCCGTCTGCGCATCCGTGTTCACTTCATACAGGGTCGTAAAACGGCTCTGTTTTTCTTCCGGCACATAAAAGCCGGTGTCAATCATGCCGAGCGGCTCAAAGATTTCTTTCTCCATGAATTCGCTTAACGGCTGATCGGCGACTTTCTCAATGACCGCCCCCATCACATCGCAGCTCAGACCGTAACGCCAGCGCTCGCCTGGGTGGAATGCCAGCGGCTGCTGCGCGATCAGGCGGCACAGTTCCTGCGTCGAGGTCTGTTTCCCGCTGACAATCTCCTTCTGGATACGGTCAAAAAGCTCCTGCATTGGCTGACCGGGAAGGTCATTGTCCGGGTAGACGAGTCCGGAAGTCATTCGCAGCAGGTCTATCAGCAAAATCGGGCGGTTTGCTTCTGTCAGTCCGGAATCGTTGAGTACCTTCATGTGGGCGAACTCCGGCAGATAGCAGGAAAGAGGGGTAAGCCAGTCTAATTTGCCGCGCTCCCAGAGAATATGGGCGGCGACGGCAGTGACTGGCTTACTCATGGAATAAACCCGGAAAATGGCATTCGGCTCGTAGTTTATGTGCCGGAGAATAACGGTTTCGCCTTGGGGCAGAACGGCGAAGGAAGCGCCCGGAACACCGCCGGTCGCGATCTCCTCTCTTAGAATGTTTTCCATTTCGTCGGCTGCGCGGTTGATTTTGGTGGTATTCATCGTGAAATATTCCTTTCTTAGTAATCAGGTGCCCTTTCGTAAGTAAACCTGCATAGTCTGATCTTGCTTCGATTCATGTGATTTTGAATTAATGCTATCTGTTTTCATTTGAAAAAGGCACCCGGTTTGAGCCGAATGCCAATCTCAGCAGGTTTTTTAAGGCTATCTTTTCAGCACAATCTCCACCGGCTTTTTCCCGGTCAGCTCCACGCTCTTTTCATCCGGCTGGCTGCATCCCACATAGATTTTATAAGTACCGCCCGCTTCCCTGCGGACGCCCCCGGCGTCGACCACAGTAAACGCGTTCGCTGCAAGCGGAAGTGTCACCTGCACTGTCTCGCCTGCTTTTACAAAGACTTTCGCAAAGGCCGCAAGCTGCGGGTTCGGCACCGCATCCGCGGAATCCATATTTTTCACATAAACCTGCACAACATCCTGCGTATCCACAGAACCATGATTCGAGATCTCTGCCAATACTGCGCCTGCCCCGCTCCCCGCGTCCCCGGTCTCTATCCGCGCCGCAGTGACTTCTACGTCTCCATAGGTCAGTCCATACCCGAACGGGTACTGTGCTTTCCCGGTCATATAGCGGTATGTGCGCCCCTGCATGGAGTAGTCGGTAAATTCCGGCAGCTCTTCCAGCGCCTCATAAAAGGTCACCGGCAGCTTTCCGGACGGAGAGACCTCTCCAAACAGCACACGCGCCGCCGCGCATCCGCCCTCACAGCCCGGATACCATAGATCAAGAACGGCATCGAAATGCTCTGCCGCATAACCGAGGTCGATATCGCTGCCCGCCATCAGAAGCAAAACCGTCGGCTTGCCACAGGCCGCCACGGTCTCCATCAGTTCGCGCTGTACCTCCGGAAGCTGCAAATCTGCTTTATCACCGGAAGCATAGCTGTTTCCGGTGTCGCCCTCTTCTCCTTCGAGGGTCTCATCCAGGCCCACGCACAGAATCACCACGTCGCTCGCTCTGGCGACCGCTCTGGCTTCGGCCAGACGATCCTGTCTCTGCGAAAGCCCTTCTGTCCGGTCACGAAACAGGGAACAGCCAACACTGGTCAGCACACGCACGCTCGTCCCCAGATAATCCTGAATGCCTTCCTGAATTGTCACATAACGCGATGCCGTGCCGTGATAATTTCCGGCGAGCGCCGCACGGCTGTCCATATTCGGCCCGATCAGGCCGATTGTTTTTATTTTTTCCTTCTGTAACGGCAGAATTCCATTGTTTTTCAGAAGAACGAAGCTCTCCTCCGCCGCTTTTTTTGCCAGAGCCAGATGCTCCGGCGACTCAACCTCCGTGTAGGGGATCGCGTCATATTCGCTGCCGTCGAACAGACCAAGCAGATATCTTGTTGTAAAGAGGCGCACGGCCGCCTCCGTAATCGTCTCTTCCGTTACCAGACCTTCCTGGTACGCTTTCATAATATAGAGGTAAGTATTTCCGCAGTTCAGATCACAGCCAGTATTGACCGCCAATGCCGCGGACTCCGTCGCGTTCTTCGTCACCAGATGATTCTCATGGAAATCGCGGATGGCCCAGCAGTCAGAGACAAAATGCCCCTCAAAGCCCCAGTCGCCGCGCAGCTTCTTTTGCAGCGCTTTGCTCGCGCAGGCCGGCTCGCCGTTCACGCGGTTGTACGCGCCCATCACAGCCTCCACGCCCGCCTCCTGCACCAGCGCCTCAAAGGCCGGAAGATACGTCTCCTCCATATCCTTCGCCGTCGCTTCCGCGTCGAATTCATGGCGAAGCGCCTCCGGTCCGGAGTGTACCGCAAAATGCTTCGCACAGGCCGCCGCCTTCATCGTCTCGCCGTCCCCCTGCAGCCCTTTCACAAACGCCACACCCAGACGGCTGGTCAGATACGGGTCTTCCCCATACGTCTCATGTCCGCGTCCCCACCGCGGGTCGCGGAAAATATTCACATTCGGGGACCAGAACGTCAGGCCCTTATAAATATCCCGATCTCCCTGAGCGGAATACGCATTGTACTTTGCGCGTCCCTCCGTCGAAATCGCAGCGGCAATCTCACCGATCAGTTCGGTATCAAACGTCGCGCCCAGCCCGATTGCCTGCGGGAACACGGTCGCCTGCCCTGCGCGGGCAACCCCATGGAGCGCCTCATTCCACCAGTTGTAGGCTGGAATCCCCAGTCTCTCAATCGCGGGCGCGTCATAGCGAAGCTGGCTGGCCTTTTCTTCTAATGTCATCCTCGAAACAAGCGCTTGTGCCTTACTTCTCGCCTCTTCTCTTTTCATATCGCCCCGTGCCTCCTGTTATTCTGTTTTCATTCTTACTTCCATCATCAGCAGGAAACGGTTCTTTCGGCTCCTGCCCGTCCGCGCGGGCACATTCAGCTGCACTGACCCCGTCCTGCACATAACATTCCGTCCGATGGGGAGTTCCATTCCTCACCCATCTTATAAAATATAGCAAAAACGCCCCTTTGCTCTCTGTATTTATTGCTTAATAGCTGTCAGAAATTGCTCATTTTTGCCGTATCTGTTAAAATCAGGATGTATTCACTTATTTTTTTGTGCATTTTTTATAGCACATGATTCGAGCGACAAAAGGGAAGATACTGCGAATTTCTTTTACTCCTTCACACCGCCGATCGTAAGACCCGTCACAAAGTATCTCTGTAAGAACGGATACAGGCAGATGATTGGCAGCATGGTGAGGATGGTCGCCGCCGCACGGATTGAGTTCGGAGTAACCGCTCCGGAGGTAGCGGAATTCTTTGCACTCTCCAGACTGGTGGTCTGCGACATCACCGATGACAGCAGCTTCATCAGTTCATACTGGAGGGTGGTATACTGCTCACTCATACGGTTATACAGCATGGCATCAAACCAGGAATTCCAATGGCCAACCGCCACAAACAACGCGACCGTTGCATATACCGGCTTGCACAAAGGCGAAATAATTTTCACAAATATGGTCATATAGCCCGCACCGTCCAGCTGTGCAGATTCCTCCAGCGCATCCGGAAGGCCTTCCATATAGGTACGCAGCACCAGCATGTTAAACGCGCTGATCATGCCCGGCACCACATATACCCAGAAGGAGTTGGTCAATCCCAGGTTTTTGTAAAGAAGGAACGTCGGTATCAGTCCCCCGTTCACATACATGGTAATTACCCAGAACAGCGAAAGCTGTGAGCGAAACAGGAAGCGTTTGCGGCTCACGATAAACGCAAGCAGGGCATTCGTGGCAAGAGACGCAAGTGTACCGATTACCGTTCTCAAAACAGTGATATACGCACCCGTCACAATGCTCTCTTTATGTAAAACAGTGATAAAATTCTTTAATGTGAATTTTCTGGGCCACAGGTAAATGCCGCCCCGAAGCGCGTCCGTTCCATCATTAAACGCAATCGCCAGGGTATTTAACACCGGATAGAGCGTGATCACCACAAATGCCGCCATGAACAGGGTATTAAAGACGACAAAGGCTCTGTTCGATACGATTGATTTCCATTTTTCTTTATCCATTCGTATTCCCTCCTTAGAACAACCGCTCATCGCCGGTTTTCTTCGCAATTGTGTTTGCCGCCACAATCAGAATGATGCTGACGACGCTCTTAAACATACCGGCTGCCGTACCCAGGGAATAATCCATCTGGCTGATGCCCCAGTTCAATACATAAATATCAATCGTCTGAGATACCTTCTGGACAAGCCCGTTGGTGAGCAGATACTGTACTTCAAAGCCCGCATTTAACACATTGCCGATATTCATCAAAAGCAAAATCATGATTGTCGGGCGGATCCCCGGAAGTGTAATATACTTAATCTTCCCCCAGCGCCCCGCACCGTCGATCGCGGCCGCCTCATAAAGGCTGGGATCAATCGCCGTAATCGCGGCGAGATATACGATTGCGTTCCAGCCGGTCTCCTTCCACACATTGGCAAATGCCACAATCGGCCAGAAATATGCCGGATAGGCAAAAAAATTAATGCTGTTATCAATAATATGGAGTTTTAATAAAACTTCGTTTACAATGCCGGACGTCGATAAGGCGTCATGCAAAATACCGGTAACGATAATCCATGACAGGAAATGCGGAAGATAAGAAATCGTCTGCACAATCTTTTTTCCCCATTTGGAGCGAATCTCGTTTAACAGAATTGCAAACAGAATCGCCATGACAAAGGTGGATACCAGATTCAGAACCCCCATCGCCAGCGTATTTCGGATAACACGAATAAAAGTATTGTCCGAAAAAAGCGTCTGAAACTTTGCCAGTCCGACAAACTGTGAATGCAGAAAACCATCCTTCGGCTTATAATTCTGAAAAGCCATAATCCATCCGCCCAGCGGCAGATAGTAAAAAACAATGCCGTATACCACAAAAATTCCCGCCCAAATCAGGAGAAATTTTTGCCGTTTTAATTCTTTTACCGTAATCTTTGTACCTGATTTTTGTTTTTTGGGTTTACGAGCCATTTTCCCCTCCTTGTTCTATTGCACGTACCTATTCTCAACAGCAGGCCACAGGTCTACGCTTCGCTTCGGTCGGCGCTAAACGCGTGCCACTGGCACGCAGCACCTGTCTTTTCATTTCGATGCTGTTCTGAACTTTTTGACAAAAAAGAGCAGTCACAGATACTGATACACACCGCAACTGCCCTTTTTTCATTTAAATTCTATACAGTTTCAAACACGCACGCTTATCTGTTTTGAAAAGCTGCACATCCGCCGCGCATATCAGCCTTCTGCTGCCGCGATCCGGCGATCCAGCTCTTCCTGCATCTCATCCAGGAAGTCCTGCGGATTCGCTCCCTCATAAGCTTCCATGTACTGTTCCCACAGCGAATCAAAGTCCTCCGCCATGACAACCTTCGGCAGCCACTCATGCTTTACTTCGCCCATCTTATTCCAGGCAACGCCGCCGGCAGTCGCTGTCGTCATCGCATTCGAATAAGAGTACATCGGGTACCACGGACCAGTCTCTACCTTTGCGGAGCCAAGCATATCGACATAATTCCCTGCCCCATATGCTTCAAAGCAGGCTACGAGCGGCTCTGCCAGGCCGTTAAAGAATTCAGAAGTCTGCTGGCTTGGCTGCATTGCGTTGATTCCGTCTCTGCTGGTTCCCAGCCACTGCGGGAAGTAGGAATATGAGCACAGGTGAGACGCCTGGTACTCGGAATCACTCGCATTTGCCCGCATCTCATCCGTCCGGTAAAACAGTCCATCGTCATCTACCAGATAGTCAACGCCCTCTACACCCCAGAAGCGCAGGTTGTGAATATCCTGATCCAGCAGATCACTCATAAACTGAAAAGCCGCATCCACATTCTTGCAGCTTGTGGTAACCGCGATTCCGCTGGAGTTGTTCAGTGTATCGCCGTAGGAATGCCACTGGTTTTCCATTCCCTCATCAATCGTCAGCCCAAGCGGTACATAATCGCAGCCTTCCTGGTCAAGTCCCGTCTGCTTAAACACATCATTTACCGTATAGGCAAAGTTCCACCACTGGTCACACATACCCAGCACACGGCCCGTAGAAAGCTTTGCGGTATACTCATCTGTAGTCTGCGTCGCAAATTCCGGATCAATCATGCCCTTGTTATACTCTTCATTCAGCTTACGGAAATACCGAACCGCGGTATCCGTCGTATTGTAATCAACAATCGTCAGCGTATCCGTATCGACGATTACAGAACCGTCGTTTGGATATCCATCCAGGAACTGCGGAGCGTTCTCCAGGCAATAATAATACCAGTCGTAGCAAAGAATGGTATAAGGAATATACGCGGTTCCGTCGTCCATCGTCGGATTTTCCGCTACATAGCTTTCGATCAGGTCAAAGTACTGATCCAGCGTCTTGATCTCCGGATAGCCGGCCCACTCAAGAACCTTCGCCTGAATCCAGAATGCTTCATCATTGTGTGTTGTCGTTTTGTCTTCCCCATAGGAATTCTGGAATACATTCGCCCAGTAAATCTTGCCGTCATCCTGGCGGAATTTATCCCACTCTTCATCTGAATACATTTCCTTCAGGTTCGGATACTGCTCCAGATAATCATCCCACGCTACCAGAGCGCCCGCTTCGTAAAGCGACACCATGGAATCACCGCCGTTAATGAAATCCGGATACTCTCCGCCGGCGATAATCGTACCGATCGCTTCTGAGTCCGTCTGACCGGTCAGCCAGGTCTCATCGCACAGCGCCCCCTTCTGCTCCGCGATCATTGCGGCAATCTCATTATCACTGTTGATCTCGGAACCGGACATTGCAAAAAACGCACTGAATTCGACCGGCTCGTCATCCGCCAGCGCCGTCAGCGTCGTAAACTGACCCATCATACCGCCAAACGTGCCGGTCACCATCATTCCCGCCGCACTGGCTGCGGATCCGCGCAGGAACTCTTTTCTGGATATCTTTTTCTGTGACATACCTTCAATCCTCCTTAAGTTTTTTAGATAAACGTATTTTATCTGTTTTTTGTTTCTTCTGTAACCGGAGGAATCCCACAAAAAACCCGGACAAATTTCAGTTTGTCCGGGTTTGACCAGTAACGTCCGCTTATAGAAAAGCTGCTCGACGATTCCATATTTGCCTGATTCCTTCAGCCACGATTTTTCCTGTACTTTGAGGGCGTACAGCCCTTTCGTTCAATGAATTTGCTGACAAAATAATCCGTATCAAGATATCCGACCTCCTCCGCGATCTGGCTGATTTTTTTATCCGTTTTCAGCAAAAGCTCGGTGGCCTTGCAGATGCGGTAATCTGACAGGTAATCCTTAAAAGACTGCCCATACTGTTTACGAAAAATCTGACCGAGGTAGGAGCTGTTTACATAGTATTTCTGCCCCAGTTCCCGCAGCGTCAGGTTTTCCGCATAGTGCTCACAGATTTCCTTCTCCACCTTCGCGAGTACGCCGCAGGACACATTCTGCCGTAGCTGAACCAGATATTCTGCATATTCGCAGGCGAATTTCCGCAGATATGCCCGATTGCCTTTCGATAACTCCGTCTCGCTGATATGCTCATTCATATAAAACATAATTTCATCCTGCCGAACCGTCTCATCCTGCCTGGTTGCAAGGTGAAGCAGCTGGAACAAAAGGTAATTCGTATTCATGGATATCATCTTTTCCGGGAAAACCGCTTTGCTCATCTCACCGTAAAACTCATCCACACTCCTGTAAATCGCCGATCGGTCATTCTGCTCAATTGCCTGCAGCAGCCGATCCAGATGATCCTTACACAGGAAAAAGGCTCCGGATTCCGGAATCTGAATTTCCTCTTCGTAATAATAGATTTTCTGAAGCGTGCCAAAGCGTACGAAATGACGCAGTGTACAGGCAGATGCATAGGAAGTAGATATTCTGGAAATCGCCTCCACCCGCTTTCCCACAAGCAGAAATACCGGCATTTCCATATTTTTCGAAATGTCGCCCAGCATCTCTTCCATGAATTCTTCCAGTGTTTCTTTTCTGTCCAGAAACACAGGATCACAGCAGAGAAAACCAACTTCATTCTCTTCCTCACAGTCCGCAATATCGCGAATACAATATTCTTTCATGCTCCCCCGCAGGGACAGGAATCGTTCACAGTTTTCCGCCAGACGCTCCCGCAGCGCAGCTACCTCCTGATCCGCCATCTCCTCCAGCATGGCAATGTTTCCCATACAAATATGAACATAGCGAAGCCCGCCGCTTAATTCCATATTCTCCTGCACGAACTGTGCCTGGTTTTCGGTATATTTCCCCCGGATCAGGGCGACCAGACTCTGTGTGAGATAAGCCTGCCGCATTTTCCGGGCATCTTCCGCATGCTGATTTGATCTTGCGCGGTCACTCGCCGCGTTCCGCAGGCATTCCAGCAGCTGATTTTTCCGGACTGGCTTCAGGATGTAATCCAAACAGGAATAGCGGATGGCGCTCTGCGCATAGTGGAAGTCGTTGTATCCGCTCAGGATGATAAAATACGCGTCCGAAATTTTCTGCTCCCGGATGGTTTTCAGAAGCTCCAGTCCAGACATAACCGGCATCTTGACATCCGCAATAATCAGATCGACCGGATGCGTTTCCAGATACATAAGCGCATCTCTTCCATTCGCACACATCTGGACAATCTCATACCCCTCCGCTTCCCAGTCGACTAATACAGACAGTCCCTGCACAATGACTGGCTCATCATCGACCAGCAGTACCTTCATCTTCATAAGCATCCTCTTTCTTTTCGAGCGCCTCAAACGGAGCCCGGAGCAGGAAAAAGGTTCCCACCCCTTTCTCACTCTCCAGTTCAAATTCCACCATGCCCTTTGTCCACATCCGCATCCGCAGACAGGCATTGACCATCCCGACGTGTCTGCTGTTCGCCAGCTCATCCATTTCACAGGTCCGCAGTTTTTCCAGAATCGAAGCGACCTGCGTCTCTTCCATCCCCACACCGGTATCCTCCACCTCCATCCATACCCAGTCCTCCCTGCGGTACACACGTACGTAAATCCATACCTGAGAAGGTTTTTTTTCAATTCCGTGTACACAGGCATTTTCTACAAAAGTCGCGATCGTCAGCCTCGGAATGTAAAGGTCTTCACACTCCTTTTCCATCTCGATTTCATAAGAAAACCGTTCGCCAAAACGATACTGCTGCAGCTTCAGATACGCATCCACAAACTGAAGCTCATCGCTCACACGTATGGAATCCTCCGACCAGTTCACATTTTGTCTCTGGAGAATCGCCAGCCGTTCAATCATCTCCGCCGTTTCGTCCTCTTTTTTCAAAATGCTGTGCATCCGGATGCTCTCCAGTACATTAAAGAGAAAATGCGGATTGATCTGACTGTGCAGGGCCAGAAGCTCCGCCCTCTGCCGGGCGAGCGCCATTTCCTGTCGTTCCAGCTTATCCTTATAAACCGTCTGGATCAGTTCCTGCTGCCGCTGGACCATCCGATTATAATTTCTCATCAGACCGCCGATCTCGTCCGTTCCCCGGACATTCTCGATTTCTTTTAAGCTGTCCGAGTTCACCTGTTCGAATGCGCCGCTCAGCTCCTGAATTCTGGTTGTCAGAGAGCGGTTGATCGCAAAGGTCAGAAGCAGGGGAAACATCAGGTTTGCGGCAACCATCAGCAAAATCCACGGTAAATGTCCCCAGAGAAAGGCCGGAATGGTATTCTCCGGCTCCATCACCAGAATACGAAGGCTCTCCCCATAAACGGTATAATCCAGCTCATAGCCAATCCGTTCTTCCCCGGAAAGGCAGTCAAAATCCGCTTTTGTAGCAGAATGTCCATCATTTGCGTACAAAATTGTATCCCCGGAACAAATATAAACCGAGAGGTCATAATTCATATTCGTGAGTCTGCGCACCAGCGTGCTGTAATCCAGATCCAGCCGCACCAGCTTATCACTCTGAAGGTCTTTGTAATAATTCATCCAGCGCACCAACGAGATTCTCCTCTGCGAGGTAGCGGAAGGATCGCTTTCACCCACGTAATAATAACACAAAGCCATCGCCAGATCCGAATTTTCCAGCCGCTGATACCACTCGGTATTCTTCGCGTCCGACAAACTGTAAAAATGACCTCCATTGACGATCGTGTCATTATCGCCATACAACACCATCCATCCGTCTCCGGAAGCCGTACTTCCGCTGCCAAAGCAGGCCATGTCCGTAATGTCCAGGTTCGCTTCCCAGAAATCAAGCGCCGACTCATAATTCTGTTCCAGAAAATCGTTTAATGTGCGATTGAGATAAACACTGGTAATCTCGTTGGCCGCTTCCTCCAGCGTATAAGAAAGGTCATATTGCACAGCACTGGCCATATTTTCCATTCTGGTTTTCAGCTCTGCCGTCTGGTTTCTCAGGAAAAGACCCAAAATGACTCCGTCTGTCAGAAAAAGTGGCACCAGCACACAGAAAAGATAAAAAAAGATCAGTTTCTTTTTAAAATTCAGATTATTCAGTTTTTCTTCCAGCGCCTGGAGCATCCTGCATCCACCCAATTTCCTGCAATGATAATCATAGTTTCACTGACAGCCACAAATAATAGCCTCTCATTTTTCGATAAGCGGTAACACTATCACAAAACCCGCAGTGCTCCCGCCAGCAGCCCCGCAAATGTCCCGCTCACATAAAGGACCAGCGTAAACAGCAGATTCTGCCTCTGGTTTGCATTTTCCCGGAACAGAACCAGCAGCCCGGTACCTGCTCCGCAGAGCAGCCCGGCAAACAGCGCGCCGCTCGTAAGGACGCCCTCCAGATAAAGCTGTGTAATTAATACCGACGCGGCGCAGTTCGGAATCATGCCAATCAGCCCCGCCAGAGCGGCCTGGATGCCCGGCACCGCAAAAATGCCCCTGGAAAACGCCGTCCCCTGGAACCAGTCCATCCCAAAGCCAAGCACCAGAGAGATCAGGAACAGGAAGACGGCCGTCTGCGCCGTATGGTGAAACGAGGCCCGGAAAATGCCCTGTTTCTCACACTGGCAGTGGCCATGTTCGCACATGTGATGAATCGCATCCTCGCTGCCAATGTCCTGTAGATCTCTTTCCGTATTTTTGTGCCGTCTGTAATTCCGATTCTCATCCTCATTCAAATCTATGTCCGTCTCACCCATGCGATGCTGCTTTTTCTCCACTCCGTTTGAAGTATTTCGCCGAAACGCACGACTGATTTTCGCAGGTCTCACGACGGGTGGTTTCCATAAATTCAGCCGTAGCGCCGCAAAATCCGCCAGCAGACCAATCACAGCTCCGGCAATCACTTTCACACATAAAACCCGGATAATAATATTCGCACCAACTCCCTGCGAAAGCATCAACGGAAGCATTTCATCAGACGTCCACAAACACACCGCCAGAAGCGCCCCCGGCGAAATTACACGCGCTGCGAA
>JAJQGP010000171.1 GCA_021200475.1 Lachnospiraceae bacterium | reverse complement strand
TTTCCACTAAGTTAACGCCATTTTTTAATGTAGAATCCTGAAGTCAGGTATTATATACCAGAATCTGTGAATTGGCAAGGAAAAATTAAAAAAAATTCAAGTAACCAGACGTACCTGCTCAGAAACCGTTCCAAAACGGATGCTTTCATCAGACCCGGTAAATATAATTCTCTTTGCGCGGTTTCGCCTGCGGAAGTTCCCCATCGCGATAGCCCAGGATGCAATGGCCGATTCCCTGATAGTCTCCCTCAATCCCCCATTGTTTCAGAAGTGCCTTGCCCTCCTCGGTATCAAAGACCTCATGCGCACGATGAATCCAGCAGGAATCTACACCGATAGAAAAAGCAGCATTCATCATATTGCCAAGCACCAGAGCGCCATCTTCCACAAAGGTCGGACGGCTGCGATCCGCCAGAACCACCAGCACCGTCGGTGCGCCGTAAAATGGATCACCGGAAGCGCCCATCACGGCCGCATTCATTTTGGAAAGCTTTTCAATCGTCGGCGCGTCCTGCACTGCGACAATAATCGGAGACTGCGCACCCATACCTGTCGGCGCGTAAATACCCGCTTCCAGAATCTGCTCCAGTTCGCTGTCCTTAATCTGCTCCGCTTTAAATTTGCGCACACTTCTGCGCTCTTCCAGGCATTTCAATACTTCGTTCATTTTCATCCTCCTCGTATTTGTAAATAAACGTGTTAATAGATCCGAAATTTATGCACCGTCCACTTGATAGCCCGGTATTTTGGTGTCTCCAGCTCATGTACCGCCTCTTTGAGCTTCTCCCGGATGGGAATCCCCTGCGGACAGTGCCGTTCACAGCGCCCGCAGCCAATACACTGCGACGCACTGGAGGTCTCCCGCCGCATAGCGGTCGACTGCGTGTATTCCCAGCTGCCGGAGTGCTGTCCTTCCGTGTATTTTACGTTGTAGCAATGGAAGGCCATTGGAATATCCACCCCCTGCGGGCAGGGCATACAATACCCGCAGCCGGTGCAGCCCACCTTCATCTTCTGGCTGATCGCCGTCTTCACCTGTTCAACAAGCTGCCGGTCCTGCTCCGTAAATTCTCCAGTGCGCGCAGCCTCTGCCAGTCGAAGATTCTCCTCCACCATCTCCATGCTGTTCATACCGGACAGCACACAGGTCACCTGGGGCTGATCCCAGAGCCAGCGAAACGCCAGCTCCGCAGGAGTTTTAAAACGTGTGGAGGCTTCAATCCGGGTCGTCGCTTCCTTCGGCAGTCGGTTCACAAGCCGCCCGCCGCGCAGCGGCTCCATAATCATGACCGGAACACCCTTTTTCGCCGCATACATCAGACCATCGCGACCGGCCTGTGAAAACTCGTCCAGATAATTGTACTGAATCTGGCAAAAGTCCCACGCATACGCGTCCAGCAGCTTTTTGAAATTCTCCGTATTCCCATGGTAGGAAAAGCCAATGTGGCGAATCTGTCCCCGCTCCAGTTTCTCCTGAATCCAGTCCCTGATGCCCAGGTCCGCCAGATGTTCCCAGGTCTTTACATCGTTCAGCATATGCATCAGATAGTAATCAATATAATCGCTCCGCAGCCGCTTCAATTCCTCCTGAAACTTTTTTTCTGCGCCTGCTGCGGAACGGATCAGATAATGCGGAAGCTTTGTCGCCAGATAAATCTGCCTGCGGCAGCCATTCTTTTCAAGAATCCTTCCAACCGCTTCTTCATTGCCCGGGTAAACATATGCCGTATTCAGATAATTGACTCCACCCCGGATCGCACGCATCAGCTCCTGTTCCGCTTTTTCCAGGTCAATCTCATTCCCGTTTTTCGTAAAACGCATACATCCGTACCCCAGGATCGACAACTGATCCCCTCCGCAGCCATCCCTGTACTGCATCTGCCATCCCCCGTTTCTGTGGTGATTCGTTCCTTCCTATCTGAAGCAATCTCCCGTTTAAATGCTTTTTTTCTGGTCCAAAAGCACTGCCGCCTCTTTTCCTGCTTCCACCTTCCGCTGCTTCCCATCCAAAACAGAAATTACACAGGACCGGTTGGCGTTTGATTCACCCAAGCGCCACATCCAGCACCATCATCAGCGCAAACCCAGCCGCAAATCCAATCGTACCCAGGTTGCTGTGATCGCCTTCTGAAGCTTCCGGAATCAGCTCCTCCACAACCACATAAAGCATCGCGCCCGCCGCGAAAGCAAGTAAATAAGGAAGCAGTGGTGTCACAAACCGGAACAGCAAAATCGTAATACCGGCACCGATCGGCTCCACAATTCCAGAGAGCATCCCATACACAAATGCCCGTGGACGGCTCATATTATCACTGCTCCGAAGCGGCAGGCTGATCACTGCGTCCTCCGGAAAATTCTGAATCGCAATGCCAAGCGAAAGCGCCAGAGCACCCGCAGCTGTGATCTGTGTCTGTCCGGAAAGCATTCCCGCAAAGACCACGCCGACTGCCATCCCCTCCGGGATATTGTGCAGTGTAACCGCGAGCAGCAGCATCGTCGTCTTCGGCAGCCTGCACGTCAGACCCTCCGCCTTCTCACTGTCCAGATGCAGGTGTGGAATCAGCACATCCATCAGCAGCAGAAACCCAAAGCCAAATAACAGACCGATCAGAGCCGGGATAAAAGCCAGCCTTCCCATCTCCTCCGACAGATCCATCGCCGGAATCAGAAGGGACCAGACCGAAGCCGCCACCATCACTCCCGACGCAAACCCCAGCAGCGACTTCTGC
>JAJQGP010000058.1 GCA_021200475.1 Lachnospiraceae bacterium | reverse complement strand
CTCGATAAAATCTACGTTTTTCCCAAGTTTAAATTTTCTTCATGAAACAACCCTGCCCCTTTTCTCATGTAAAAAAAAGTGTTATAGTGTTATGCGAAAGTGAGGATTCAATAACAATGGAAATTGAGCGAAAATATTTAATTGATGTGCTTCCGTCCAATCTGGAGGATTATCCCTTCCATCGGATCGAACAGGCTTACCTGTGCACCGCTCCGGTCATCCGTATCCGCAGGCAGGACGACGATTACATTCTTACCTACAAAGGAAAGGGCATGATGATACGTGAAGAATACAACCTGCCGCTCACAGCAGAGGCTTATGCACATCTGCTTTCCAAAGCAGACGGCAACATTCTCACGAAAAAGCGTTATCTCATCCCTCTTACACACGAATTGAAAATCGAGCTTGACCTTTTCGAAGGGAAATTTGCCGGCCTCCAGATGGCAGAGGTCGAATTCCCGGATGAAGAAAGTGCAAACGCCTTCACTCCCCCCGACTGGTTTGGCCGCGAGGTCACCTACGACCCGGCATACCATAACTCAAATATGAGCCAGTGCAGATAATTCGAAAGGCTGCCGTCTGACGCAGAAAAACTTTTTCGACATTTTTTGCGTTTTCCGCGAACATTTGACGTTTTTTCTTCGTTATATTCTGTGAATGCGTTCTTCTGCGCCTGACCATTCTGCTTCTGCAGCGGTTTATATGGGAAACAGCGTAACGATCCGGAATCGCATTCCATACAGAAATCCTGTCCGGCAGCCCAGATCACAGCTCCGGAAGGAACCTCAGGGGGAGAATAAAGAACGATGAAGGAACAGCCCGTTTACCTCAGAAACATGCGCGCGCTCCGCGAAAGCGCAAAATACACACAGGAAGAAGTCAGCGAAAAGCTGAATATCCAGCGTGCGACCTACTGCAACTACGAACTGGGATTTCGGTTGCCGCCGCTGGACATTATCATCGGCCTGGCAGAATTATACCAGGTCAGCGTAGATTATATTCTCACCTGCTCCAGCGAAGACGACATTCCGGCAAATTACCGCCATCTGCGCACCAGCGAACGGCGGCTGCTCGAAACCGTCTGCGCACTCACAGCCAACAGCCAGAAGGAAGTCTGGCAGTTCATATGCTTTAAGAAAAAATACCCGTCCTAAATAAGGAAGCGGGACAAAGAAGGAACGATACCGAACCGCAGTGAGAAAATACCAGAATCGAGCAGGAGGCGGCGTGTCTGACAGCAGGTGTCAGGCGCGCCGCAAATGCTCCAAACCGTCCCCCTCTCTGGTTCGCAACGGTTCTGTTCCCCGGCTTCTACAGCAGCTCCGCCAGCTGCGCAAGGTCTTCTTCCGTTGTTGACCAGCTTGTCGCAAAACGCACAATCGTATGCGTTTCATCTGCTTTTTCCCAGAAGCTGAACGCGACCTGTTTTTTCAGCTTCTCCAGCTTCGCGTCTTCCAGGACAATAAACTGCTGATTCGTCGGCGACTCCAGATAAATCTGACAATTTTTCTCATGAAACAGTGCTTTCAGGCGCTCTGCCATCTCAATTGCATGGCGGCTGATCTTCCAGTAAAGATCATCCGTGAAAAGCACATCAAACTGGATTCCAATCAGACGGCCTTTCGCCAGCAGAGCGCCCCGCTGCTTGATCTGCGGCAGGAAATGCCGCGGTGTGTTGCGCTTTGTGAATACGACTGCCTCCCCGCAGAGTGCGCCAACCTTCGTTCCGCCAATATAAAATACATCGCAAAGACGCGCCACATCCGCAAGTGTCATATCACTTTGCAGGCTCATCAGCCCATACCCCAGGCGCGCGCCGTCCATATAAAGCGGCATCTCGTATCTTCTGCAGATATCAGACAGACGTTCCAGTTCGGCCTTCGTATACAGTGTCCCATACTCCGTCGGGTGGGAAAGATAGACCATTCCCGGAAAGACCATATGTTCATGGTTCCCGTCCTGATAAAAGGTCTCCAGAAAGCGCTCCAGCTCTCCGGCGTCGATTTTTCCGGCGTGCTGCGGGACGGTCAGCACCTTATGCCCGGAATATTCAATCGCACCGGCCTCATGGGTGCTCACATGCCCCGTTCTGGCCGCAACCACGCCTTCATAACTTTGCAGCATCGTGGAGATCACCGTCGCATTCGTCTGCGTCCCTCCCGTCAGGAACCAGACATCCGCTTCCGGGCATTGACAGGCCCTCCGTATCTTCTCTTTCGCACTGGCGCAATACGGGTCCTCCCCATAGCCGGAGACCGCCTCCAGATTCGTCTCCGCCAGGCGCTGCAGGATCGCCGGATGAGCGCCGGTCGTATAGTCACTCTCAAAAGACAGCATCTCGTACCTCCGAAAAAAACAAAAAAACATCAGAAAAGCCTGCACAAACAGGCTCTCACTATGCAGACAATATGTAAAAGGAAAGCGGAAAACCGCAAAAGAAAAGCTTTATAAAGTGCGGCCAGTGGGATTTGAACCCACACGGTCTCCCACAGGAACCTAAATCCTGCACGTCTGCCAATTCCGTCATGGCCGCAGCAAATCACGTAACGGCTCCGCATCGTTTTCTGGAACGACGAATCGCCAAGCTGGGCTAGCCGGATTCGAACCGGCGAATGCAGGAGTCAAAGTCCTGTGCCTTACCGCTTGGCGATAGCCCATTAAAGGGTTTTCATTATAAAAAGGGTGGATAAAGGGATTCGAACCCTTGGCCTCCAGAGCCACAATCTGGCGCG
>JAJQGP010000062.1 GCA_021200475.1 Lachnospiraceae bacterium | reverse complement strand
AGGGATAAACGCTGAAGGCATCTAAGCGTGAAGCCCCCCTCAAGATGAGATATCCTAAGACCCCTTGGAGAAGACGAGGTAGATAGGGCAGGGGTGGAAGTGCAGCAATGCACGAAGCTGACTGCTACTAATAGGTCGCAAGCTTATCCAAAGCGTGAAGAAAGCGCAGAGAGGCTGGAAAAAAGAGTTGCAAAGATCGGAGAAATATAGTATTCTGTATGTGGTTTTGAAGGTACGATAAAAATGTATCTGATATTCCTCGATAGCTCAATGGTAGAGCACTCGGCTGTTAACCGAGGGGTTGTTGGTTCGAGCCCAACTCGGGGAGTTTTCTATTATATATAGATAATCGGCTCCATGGTCAAGCGGTTAAGACATCGCCCTTTCACGGCGGTAACCCGGGTTCAATTCCCGGTGGAGTCACTTTGAATGTGTATCAGTTTCATGGAAGCATGGGATCGATGCATGTTTCTTCAATTTTATACGGTGCCATAGCCAAGCGGTAAGGCAAAGGTCTGCAACACCTCTATCGCCGGTTCAATTCCGGCTGGCACCTCTTTAGGGAACCACTGAAAAGTGGTTCCTTTTTTCGTTGTGCAAAGTTTGAATTCTTTCCCCATTTGCTTATAGTAAGATTGCCTGGATTATGCTATACTGCTTTTAAGAATATATAAAATTTTACATGAATGATAAATATATTGAAAATGAAGCGAAGGGGTGTTGTCCAATGGCTAAGGTCTTTAATATTAGCGGTGCGTGCAGGCCGGAAAAGCACTATATGGTAAATTTAAAATCACGCCTGGAAGAGATAAAAAAGATGGTAGATGACGGGGAATATTTTTCAATCAACAGGGGACGGCAATATGGGAAAACAACCACATTGCGGGCTCTTACTCGTTATCTTCGAAAAGAGTATGTGGTAATCAGCCTGGACTTTCAGACTCTTGGAATGTCGTCATTTGAAAGCGAGGAAGCTTTTGTAGGTGCGCTGGCAGGAGAGTTTTTAGATGCTGTATCTGAATTTCCGGATGGAATTGAAGAACGGCTTATAGATTTTGCGGATGGCATGGCGAGAATCCGTTCGTTAAATGCATTTTTCAGAATCATAAAGTTATGGTGTGAGAAGCTGGATAAAGCGCCGGTACTGATTATTGATGAGGTGGATACGGCCTCGAGTAATCAGGTGTTTCTGGACTTTCTTGCGCAGTTACGGGCGTATTACCTGAAAAGACCGGATGCTGCGACCTTTCAGTCAGTGATTCTGGCTGGGGTTTATGATATTAGAAATATCAGACACAAGATTCGACCAGATGAAGAGCATAAAACAAACAGTCCATGGAATATTGCGGCGAAGTTTCGGGTAGAAATGAGCTTTTCCAGGAGGGAAATTGCTCAGATGCTGCAGGAGTATGAGACAGATTATCATACCGGAATGAATGTGGATGAGATTGCGGGGCAGATTTACAGTTATACATCGGGCTATCCGGTACTGGTTTCAGACTTGTGCAAAATATTGGATGAGGATATTGCGGGAAGCGAAGCTTTTCCAGGTAAAAGCGATGCCTGGACGGAAGCGGGACTGCAGGAGGCAGTGAATGAGCTTCTTTTTGAAAAGAGTGCATTGTTTGAGTCTTTGATTGGAAAGCTGACAGATTATCCGGAAATGAAAGGAATGATCTACAGGCTTTTGTTTCGGGGCGAGACGATTGCGTACTGTGCGGATGATCCGGTAGCGGATTTGCTTCTTATGTTTGGGTTTGTAAAGGCAGAGCGAGCAACCATTCAGATAGCAAATCGAATTTTTGAGATGCGGCTGTATAATTACTTCCTGACTCTGCCGGAAGTACAGAACGGAGATATCTACAGACTTGGTTCTCAGGATCGGAACCAGTTTGTGCGGGATGGGCAACTGGATATGGAACATCTGCTGGAAAAGTTTGTGGAATATTTCGATGATATTTACGGGGATCGGGATCAAAGGTTTATTGAGGATGACGGGCGGCGGTATTTTATGCTGTTTTTAAAGCCGATTATCAACGGAACCGGTAATTATTATGTCGAAGCGCGGACCAGAAACCAGGAGCGAACAGACCTGATCATTGATTACCTTGGGCATCAATACATTGTAGAACTCAAGATATGGCGGGGTAATGCTTATAATGAAAGGGGAGAGGCGCAGCTTTTGGATTATCTGAACCATTATCATTTGAAGAAGGGATATATGCTGAGCTTCTGTTTCAATAAGAAGAAAGAGATAGGATTAAAGAAAATTGCGCTTGGAGATAAAGTGCTGATAGAGGCGGTGGTTTAAATATGGCTGAGGAATGGAGATGGGATTTTGTGGAAGATAAGAAGGTAATGCTGCAGATGTTTGCAAATGATGTGATTAGATGCATGGGGGACACGGTAAAAAGGATTATTTTGTATGGCTCTTATGCCAGAGGTGATTATACCAGTTATTCAGACATTGATATTATGATTTTGACATCTCTTGACGATGATGGAATCAGAAGGATTGAAGATCAGATTTCTGAGATTGCTTTCAATTACGAAATGTCACAGGCTGTTGTTATTAGCGTGAATATAAAGAATATTGAGCATTTTAATTATTGGCTTGGAGCCTTGCCGTACTATGACAATGTGGAGAAGGAGGGGATTGTGCTTGCAGGATGAAAGAAAAGTGGATTTGAGCAAATATCGGATTCAGAATGCGCATGAGAGCCTTGAAGTGGCGGAATATTGTTGCCGGAATGCGCATTACAGAGATTCTATTAATCGTTCTTATTATGCGGCATTCTATTCGGTGAAAGCAGTCCTAGCGTTGGAGGGTAAGGATTTTAAACGCCACAAGGATGTCATGGCATATTTCAACCAGACATATGTAGCTGGTAATAGTCTGCCTCGTGAATGTGGAAGAAAAATCGCGCAACTGCAGCAAAAGCGGGATAAAAGTGATTATGATGATTTTTACGTTGCTTCTAAGGAAGAGGCAATGCAGCAGCTGGAAAATGCGAAAGCAATCATAAATGCGGTTGAGGAATATCTGAAGACAGTATGTTAATATGTGTGGAGGGGATCTTTTTCTTTGGATGGAAAGCTTCGGTATGGAGGGAGGTT
Source organism: Lachnospiraceae bacterium (assembly GCA_021200475.1). Taxonomy (GTDB): domain Bacteria; phylum Bacillota; class Clostridia; order Lachnospirales; family Lachnospiraceae; genus Choladousia. Next base: position 11,028 of record JAJQGP010000062.1, on the reverse strand, counting down.
CCAACTTATGGAAGTGTGGATTCAGTAAAATGAAAGATAGTGTACCAATAGTGTACCAGCTCCGGTGCCGAGGCGACAAAACGCCCGGATTTACAGGCTTTTTGGCCTCTCTGTGTGGAGGTCTGCAACACCTCTATCGCCGGCTCAATTCCGGCTGGCACCTCTTTAGGGAACCACTGAAAAGTGGTTCCTTTTTTGATGCGCAGGAGCGCATATGGAAGTTTTCCAGTTAATGCTGGATGCGGTCTGCGCTTCGCTTCGGTCGTTGCTAAACGCGTGCCACTGGCACACAGCAACCACGCGGCGAGTAGGAGGCATAAGCCCGCCGCCTGCTCGATCAGAGTCAGGTAAGGGGTTTAGATAAAGGAAATGATGGAGAAAAAGCTGCATAGCTTTCCAGGGTGTTAAATTTATAGCACAAATGGCAGGGTTCACCGCACCAATGGTTTACACAAGGGGGGGGGTAATTATGATATAATATTCGGTATGAAAGTAAGAATTGATTTTTGCCTGTTTCAGGTCAAATATAAGATAGAAAACGGTGGCTCCGGATATCTTTCCACACTTTACTGCGAGTAAGTCTGCCACGAGGCTTTTACAGTAAAGTGTCTGGCGAGAAGGTATATGGGAGAGAACGATTGCAGGAAAGAAGGCAGCGATGTCTATGAATCATAAGAAAGGAAGAAAGAAAATCCGATTCGTGTGGAGTCCGGCACAGCGGCTGATGAGCATTCTGTGCGCTTGTGTGCTGTTTATTTCCGGAGTTCTGCACGTGGATTTTGGCAGAGACGTGGCGTATGCGTCGGAGCCAGTATTGGTCTGTGCACTGGAAGAGCATACGCACAGTGACAGCTGCTATGAGATGCTGCTGACCTGTGAGAGGACGGAGCATACGCACAGCGCAGATTGTTATGATGCGGATGGGAACCTGATTTGCGGCCGGGAGGAGCATGTACATGACGACAGCTGTTATACGACAGCGCGCTGGTCTGCGGCCAGGAAGAGCATACACACAGCGCAGATTGTTATTCTGCCGTGGAGACACAGACGGAAACGCAGCCGCAGACGGCGGCGGAAGCTGCCACTGAGACTTCCTCAGAGACCGGAGCTCCGGAGGCAGAGACGCAGACAGATGAGACAGCGGCGCAGGGGACAGGAGCTTCTTCGGCAGATTCCGGGACAGAAGATGCTACGGATGAGGGCGACGAAGCGGAAAGCAGCGGTGCCCTGACAGAATCAGACACGGAAGGAACGGAAAAGGATTCGGCGCTGCGCGTGTTATTTTCCACTTCTCTTGTATATGCGACAGCGGGCGATACGGTTGAATTTACTACAGAGGTAACCGGCGGCACAGCGCCTTATATCGTCATTTACACGGTAAGTCTTGACGGCGCGGAGACGGATACGGTTTCCGGCAGTGATGATGGCTTTTCTTATCAGGTGCTCAGCGGTGGTGTTTACACTTTTACAATGACGGCAGAGGACGCGTCCGGGGAAATAATCCAGGAGGTGTGTTCTCTGCCGGTTTCTTCCGGCGAACGCGAGAATGCTGCTGTGTGGGAGGAGAGCATCGCTGCTGTGACGCTGACCGGCAACTGGGCGGAGGACATTGTCGCAATCGCGATTTCGCAGCTTGGCGTGACGGAAAATAAAGAGAATTTTATGATCACAGAAGAGGGCGAAACGTATCATTACTCCCGCTATGGGCAGTGGTATGGAGACGATTATACAGAATGGTCCGCCGCGTTCGTGCAGTTCTGTGCGGCCTGTGCCGGGATCAGTGAAGCCTATATTCCGAAAGAAGCGGATATTGAAAAATGGGTGAATGAGGGTCTTGCGTCACTTTATACCATTTATACAGAGGCCGACGACTATGTCCCACAGGCAGGCGACCTGATCTTTTTTGATGAAAACCAGTATACCGACGGCTGCAGCCAGCTGCAGGAGGTCACGGACGACGGGACTCCGGCGCATGTCGGTATTGTGATTTCCGTGGATGAGGAGACAAATACCATCCGGACGATTGAGGGGAACAGCAGCGGAATGGTCGCAGAGCGTGCGTATTCGCTCGATGATGGGCATATTTTCGGTTTTGTGAGCATGGCAGACATCGTGGCGCTGGCCGGTATTTCCACAGAAGAGGATGCTTCCGGGGGCAGCATGGAAGCAGAAACGGAAGCTGAGACAGAAATTGATACCGAAACTGAGATTGAAATTGAGACGGAAATAGAAACGGAAACAGAGATAGAAACTGAGATTGAAATAGAAATCGAATCCGAGATGGAAACTGAGACCGAGACGGACGAGGAGCTTGCTGTGTATACAGCAGAAAATGGCGGAGTAACGGTGACGGTGGCTGCGCCCGCTGGAGCGCTTCCGGAGAATGCGGAGCTTTCGGTGACACTCTTTGATAAGGACAGCGAGGAATACAGCAAGGCTGCGGACGCGATTGGGTACACAGCAGAAGCACCGGAAATACCGGAAGAGCCGGAATATTCAGAAGGGTCGGAACTTCCAGAAGAGTCAGACCCCTCAGAAGATGCATATTCAGAAGGGTTGGAACCTCCAGAAGAGTCAGTCCTCTTAGAAGACGCAGAACCCGGAGCGGAAGCGGTCTTGGCGGAGAACCCGGAAAATGAGACACCGGAGAGCGGGAATGCTGCTTTCGAAGATATGGCGGCAGCAGATGTTGTCATTACGGATCTGGCGGTTCTGGATATTTCTTTCGTTGTGGATGGCGCAGAAGTGGAACCGACGGAAGCGGTAACTGTGAGCATTGACGCTTCCGCAATCATCCCGGAGGAAGCGGACGTAGGAACGATGGAGGTGCAGCACCTGGAGGAGACAGCGGAAGGCGTTGAAGCGGTACTGGTGGCGGATGCAACGGAAGACACAGCCGGAACCATCGATGCTGAAACCGCGGTTGCGGAATTTTCGGTGGAAAGCTTTTCAAGCTTTACGATTACCTGGTCGGTATCTTCTGGTTATGGTTGGAACAATACGAATGTGCCGGTTACGGTTTATTTCAAAGATACGGATGGAAATGAACTGACCGCATCGCAGTCGAATGTAACGGGGTTACGACTGCAGTTACACTGGCAGATTATGCAGTGGATATCGAAGGGTATACGTATTCCTACGCGGCAGTGACTTATACTTATACCACAACGACATCCTCCGGACCCGGACAGGGAGGCCAAACCACAACGACATCCACAGAAACGGTAACAGCAGAGTCGCTCCGTATCACTGGCGTGAATTCGAATATGGGAACGACAACTTACACGGCAAGCATCGATGGCTCTACGGTAAATAATATAACAGGCATTTCCGTAACCCTCTATTATGAACCGACCACGCCGAAGGTAACGATTTCCGCGAGCACAACGGATGCGGCGGTCAGCTACACGCTGACAGTGGAGACTGAAAACTTCACCGGAGACCCCACAAATGTGTGGACAATCAGCGATGCATCGCTTGCGGAACTCCGGGAAAATAAAAATGGAACCGTGACTGTTTTATGGTCAGATGATGTGCAGGATGGAGATTCTGTCACAGTCACGGTAACATCTACCTATACTTATGACGACGGCAGTGGGACTGAAGTGACAGAAACCGCCACAGACAGTTACGTTCTGACCTATTATGGGGAGAGAACGCTTGAGGTCACTGTTTACTATCAAAACACATCGACCGTGGCTGCCGGAGCAACGGTAAACCTGCTGGATTCCGATGGCAATGTGGTCGCAACCGGGACGACGGACAGTGACGGGAAGGTGACCTTCAGCGCAGTGCCGGGGACTTATACCTTAGAGGCAAGCGTTACAGACGGTTCAACGGCTTATACCGGCACCTATGGCATCAATGACACGGTAACGATCGATGGTTCAGGCACGACTACGCAAACGACATTAAGGCTGGTGAGGACTGATTTTGGCCAGTATAGCACGAGTGAGCCATTCCAGCACATCGATATCAAAAATGCGCTGGCATCTGACGGTACCAGCACGGAAAGCCTGGATGATGTGACGAAAGTAGTGGTGACAAACGGGACTTATATTTATACAGCAGAGGGCTCCGGGACTGGAGATTATCAGATATCCAGTCAGTCAAGTGAATGGTATGTGGGCGGTACCGGCGGCAGCAGAGTCTACGAAAACTATTTAACCGCAAATGCCACTATACAGATCACGTATACAGTAGATGGAGTGAGCTATACCGCAACGATTACCTCTTCCTCGACCTATGCTTCCGGCACCTATTATCCGGCTTCCGGAGAATGCGCATACAAACTGTACAATTACCTGTATGGAACCAGTTATAGCAGCAATACTGCTTTGCAAAACGCCGGGATATCACAGATCAATATAAGCGGAATGAGTATGTTCCTGGTGGCAACGATTTTGTGTAACAATTCTACCGTGTCGTACGGTTCTGTCTCGAGCTGGCTGGGCATGGACTTTGCCGTAAGCGTAGCGAGCCTGAAGCAATACACGGCAAATTTTGACCTGGAGGCGAAAAAGACCTATAACGCGGATCTGGATGGAGATGATTTCCAGTTCGTTCTCTACGCGGCAGCCGTGGACGATAGCAGTGGGGTATGGACAACGAGCGGAACGGCACCGGAGGACAGCGAAACAAATGATGCGGCTTCATTAAGCGGCGGTGCCGAAACCGTTTCGGATATCATTGATTTTAACCAGATTACGTATTCCTCGAGCGGAACCTATTATTATATCCTGTATGAAGATGCAACCTATTATACGATCGAAGATGTAACGTATGATACCACCGTGTACGGTATCAAGGTGGTTGCGGATACATCAACCGGCACGGTGACCAGGACCTATTATCTTCTGACGGATGACGGAAATGGCGGTTATACCGCGACCCAGATCGCGTCTGAGACGACGCTGACGGATGACAGCTATAGCAAATATATCAGCTTTACAAAAGACGGCCTGCCGATCTTTGCCTTTACGAATACATATGAAGAAGAGAAAACGGCTGATGTTACGGTCAAAAAGGTCAGCGAAGATGGAACCGAATTGACCGGCGCGACATTTACCCTGTCAAAGACAGAAGACAGTACCACTTATTACTACAATGGTACGGAGTGGGTGACGCCGGGGGCCGGCGAGGAGGCGCCGACGATTACGCTCGACAGCGTGACGGTCGCATTGGCCGCCGGGACCTATACCTTGACAGAGATTTCCGCTCCGGCGGGATACTACCTTCTGAGCGACGCGGTTTCATTTACCGTGACCATAGATAATAACGGTACGGCGAACCTGACAACGAATTCCGGTGAGTATATTACACTGGATAATGATGATCTGGTCGTAAAAGTAAAAAATACGAAGCTTTATTCCCTGCCCGAAGCCGGAAGTACGGGCACTTATCTATTTACAATCAGTGGTGTAGCTATCCTGATGACTGCACTCCTGTTGTTTATAACAAATAAGCAAAAGGAGAAAGGAGGACAGGTGAGGCGATAGCGAAGCAATGTTTGTAAAGAGTATTTAAGAGTGTGGATTTTGAAAGCAGTATTTTAAGAGTGATTTAAAACGAAAGGAGAACAACCATGAAAACTTATTTAAAGAAAATCAGCGCATTACTTCTTGCCCTTGTGATGGTAATGGGGATGTGCGTGACGGCGGGGGCGGTGACGACGGTACCTACAAGTAATATTGAAGTGACCAATTTGTCTGATTCAGAAGCGACTACCGTATACATCTACCAACTGGTGTACTGGGATGCGGATGCAAGCAAGTGGATGCTGACAGATGATGCAAAATCTATCTTAAATATAACACAGGAGGCTTTTGACGCTGACACGTCGGTATTAACAAACGCAGTAGCAGCGCTTACCGGCGGCAGCTATACGGGAGATTATTATACAGGCAGCACAAATGCTACATCCGGTTATATAACGACAACTGAAACTTCAGGAACATATGATACAAGTGTGACTTTTAATAGTGTAGCAGTTGGTGCATATTTGATCTATGCTGTCGGAACGAATACAACATATTCTTATATGATTGCTGAGACATATGCTGATACTCAGACTTATATGGCCGCAGAGAATGTGACCCTTGTCGCGAAGAGTTCCACATATACTGTGACGAAGACACAAAGCACAGATGATACTTATGTGGCGACAGGTGATACGGTGACATTCACGGTTACGACGACCTTCCCCTATTTTGAAGATCCGGATGGAACCGAAACCTATTATATCATTGATACACCGAATGGATTAGGATCTCTCACTATTTCAGAAGTGGAAATAGGAGGGACTGATGTAACCGCAAGTGTAGTATCTGGATATTATGATGCCACTACTTTTCCAAATGTGACAGGGGCGACAACGGATGATTATATCATTGATTTATCAGCTCTGATTGGGACAACTGTTGGCGGGAATGCCAATACTTATGCAGGGCAGACAGTAGTAATCACATATACAGCGATAGTGACAGCGACAGACGACTATACAAATGCAGCGAATGCATATAAAGAGGGAGAAAAAATTGGCGGCGGCTCTACCAGTGGATATTCTGGAGGAATTCAGATAACCAAAAAGGATGAAAGTGGGACAACCATCCTTAACGGGGCGGAATTCAGTGTATATAAGCTTGATTCAAGTATTTCCAGTACATCAGATCTTCCGGCAGGAGCCGAGGCTATGTATTTTGTGTATGTTTCTGATGGCGTCTACCGAGTAGCAACAGCTGATGAAATAACCGCAGGCAGTGCTACTCAGACGATAGTTGCTACGAATGGAACCGTTGAGATACAGGGTCTGGAGGCAGGATATTATTATCATTTCGCGGAGACGAAAGCTCCGGCAGGATATTCTATTAATGGAGATGGTGTTACAGTTTACGTTTCTACAGATTCTGCAAAGGCATACACTAGCTCTGGAACGCTTGTGACTGGTACTCTGACAGATACCAAGCTTACTTCTCTCCCCTCCACCGGTGGTTTTGGTACTTACCTCTTTACGATCGTTGGCGTGGTTGTGATGGCAGTGATGGCGAGCCTGTATTTCATCAAGCGCCGCCGCGACGCGTCTGAGGAAGCGAAGCAGTAGACGGTTATATTTGCTGGTATCCGCGAAGCGGGCATGTAGATTCAGGCAGAAGGTTCTGCGACAGGAGAACCAGTGATTTATTTCTGTGGGCGGCGCTGCCGCCCACAGGACAGCAGCATGGAGAACTCTATGAAAAAGAAAACCCGGAAAAATCTGTTATATGCTCTAGGATTTCTTGTAGGGCTGTCCATACTGCTGTACCCGTTGGTAAGCAGTAAATGGAATGCGTATCGGGCGCAGCAGCTGATCAGTATGTACTCCGAGGCGGTGACGCAGGATTCGGACCCGGAGGAGTATGAGGAGATGCTGGAGGCCGCGCGGGCATATAATGAAGGGCTGGAACAGGAGTCCGTGCCGGATGCGTTCTCGGTGCGGGATGGTACGCAGGACGACGAGTATGACGCCCTGCTGAATATGGACGGAGAAGGACTGATTGGCTCTATTGAGATTCCGGCGATTGATGTGAATCTGCCGATCTATCATTATACGACGGCGGAGACGCTGGAGAAGGGGGTTGGCCACCTGTTTGGCAGCAGTCTGCCGATTGGCGGCGAGAGCACGCATGCGGTGCTTTCTGCGCACAGGGGGCTGCCGAACGCGAAGCTGTTTACCGATCTTCCGCTGCTGGAGATTGGGGACGTCTTTTATATCCATGTGCTGGGGGATACGCTGGCCTATGAGGTGGATCAGATTCTGACCGTGGAGCCGACGGAGGTGGAGTCGCTCGCGATTTCGGAGGGTGAAGACCTGGTGACTCTGGTGACCTGTACGCCGTATGGTGTGAACACGCACCGTATTCTGGTCAGGGGGCATCGCATTGAATACGTGGAAGAAGAATATATCGCCGTGCAGCAGCAGGAGGTAAAGACGGACACCGTACAGATGCGGATGCAGGCGCTCTGCGTGCTCATCGGCCTGGCCCTGGCGGTGGTGATCGTTTCTCTGATCAATCTGATCGGGAGAAGGAAGGAACGGGGAAGCCGGGACAGAAATGATCGCGGCAAAGGCAGCCGGAGCAGAACGGGGTAAATTATGGCAAAGAAAAAGAAAAAAAGGAAGAAAAGCTCCGTCCTGTTAAATCTGTTTTTCGGCGTGGGATTTCTGATTGGATTTGGGATACTGGTTTACCCGACGGTCAGTGAAATCTGGAACACCTACCGGAGTCAGCAGCTGATTTCGGATTACACAGAGGCAGTGCAGGAGCTGGAGTCGGAGGATTATTCACAGATCTGGGCGGAGGCCCGGGAATACAATGAACAGCATACCGTCAACACGATTGTGGACGCTTTTGATGAGGAAGAGAATACGTATGTGCTCGGCCATCCCTATGATGAGCTTCTGGATCCGCTCGGAAACGGGACGATGGGATATCTGGAGATTCCGAAGATTAATGTAAAGCTGGCGATCTACCATGGGACCAGTGCGGAAGTCCTGGAGAAGGGCGTTGGTCACATTGAAGGGACGAGCCTGCCGATCGGCGGTACCGGGACGCACGCGGTGCTTTCCGCGCACAGGGGACTCTCGAACTCGAAGCTATTTACGGATCTTGACCAGCTGGAGATCGGGGATGTTTTTTATTTAAGGATTCTGGATGAGACGCTCGCCTACGAGGTGGATCAGATTCTGACGGTGGAGCCGGAGGAGACAGAAGCGCTGGCGATTGAAGAGGATATGGACCTGGTGACGCTGGTGACCTGTACGCCATACGGCGTGAATACCCATCGTCTGCTGGTGCGGGGACACCGCACGGAGTACGTGGAGGAAGAGGCCGAGAGTACCTCCGTGATCGTGGTTCGCAATCCGCTGGAAGGTACGGATCAGCGGCAGAAGCTTCTGGTGATCGCCATTGTCGCGTTTATGATTTTTATATCTGTGCTGAATGTGATTTTAAGCATGCGGGATCGGAGAAGAAAACGTCGAAACAACAGGAAGGAAAAGGAATGACGATGAGAGGAAGAAAACCATTCAGAAGAAAGACAGACCGGCTGCCGGTTCTGCTGTTTTCTATTCTGCTTACAGTCTGCCTGACCGTCGCCTGTGCGCTGGCAAGTGAGTCCGACAGAATGCCGGACATTGACCCCTCACAGGAGTTGTCGCTTACGGTGACGATGACCTATACCGATCCGAACCTGGAGACGGACAATGTTATTCCGATGTCCGGTGTGGAGGTCCGGCTGGTGCAGGTGGCGTCTCTGACGGTAAATGGCGGTTCTGTGGACTATACGCTGCTGGACGCATACGCGGAGTGTGGAATCGAGCTTGCCGGAATGAATGCTTCGGAATCCGCTGACGCTGCGGAGATTCTTGCGGCTCTTGTCGGGAAAAATGGTTCTGCTGATGGGATGACGGCCACGACCGATTCCGAGGGAAAGGCGGTCTTTTCCGGACTGGAAGCCGGCATGTATCTGGTTTTCCAGGAGGAGAGTGCAAATACAGCCTATCGGGTGGATGCGATCGTGACAATGTTGATTTCAGTGCCATATCCGCAGATCCAGACGGATGGAAATTCCTGGATTTACACGGTGGAAACCTATCCCAAGACAGAGCTTTCCGGACCGAAGAATAATGGAACGATCACGGTGACCAAGGAGCTTTACAATACAGAGACAGACCTGACCTACTATTCTCCGGAGGGAGAAGCGCTTGTTTTTTATGTGGGACTGTTTATGGATGAGGCGTGTACACAGCAGGTGGAAGGTACGACCGATCTGGCGCTTACTTTTGTAAACAGCAGTTCGGCGTCTGTGACTTTTGAGAACCTGACGACAGACCAGACCTATTACATCGCGGAGACAGACGGCAATGGAACGGTGCTCTCTGGCGTGACGATCGATGGCGTCACTTTTCAGACGGATTACCCGAACGGGCAGGCAATATCGGTCACAAGGGATGAGACGGACGCTTCCATCACGTTCCGCAATACTACGGACGGTGTCCCGGAAGAGTATTATTACGGCGGCACATTGACCATCACCAAGAAAACACTGTGCGGCACGGAGGATTTTATCACAACGGGAACCTACTATGCCGGCATTTTTGCGGACGCGGCATATACCATTCTCGCCGGTGATGTGGTGGAGCTGAAGCTGGAACAGGCAAGCAGTGTAAACGTAGACGTCCGGCTTTACTTTGGGACGGACGTGTCGGATTCGGTGACCTGTTATGTCACTGAGACGGACAGCAATGGTACGCCGCTCTCCAATGATTCTTCCCTGGGATTTACATTTACTTTAAGCAAAGAAGACGGAATGGTGACATTAAGCAATGAGAATCCGAATGAAGAGATCGTGATTACGAACGTATTTGAAGAGACAGAGACTGAAACGGAGCCGGAAGCATCTACGGAACCGCCTTCAGAAGACTCTACCGAGGCACCCACGGAGCCATCTACCGAAGCATTCACCGAGGCGCCCACGGAACCGGAACCCTCTACAGAAGCAGCTACTGAGGTATCCACGGAGCCTTCTACGGAAGCACTCACAGAGGCTTCCACAGAACCGTCTACAGAAGAAACAACGAAACCGCCCCTGCCCGACAGCTATATGCAGTCCGAACCGCTGGAAGAAGAAACAGATTTTCTGGAAATAGCCACCGAATCGGAGTATTGGGAGGAAAATCCGGAAACTACAGCGACAGAAACCGGCTCTTCGGAAAGTTCAACGGAATCAAACGATTCGGACTCTCCTCAGACAGGGGATCATACGCCGATCCGGTTCTGGATTATGGTAATGCTGGCAGGCCTCTGCGTGGCAATCGGTTCCTGTTTATACAGGAAGCAGGCAGAGAACCGCTAAACCTGTGATTTCAGAATTGTATACGGCAGTTACTGGTCACAACCAGACCACGCATTTGCTGTGTGGTCAGCGTTAAAAATGTAGTGGCAGCAAGCATCCGGCTCCATCGCGCAGCGATTTAATTGGCCGGATGCC